>JAUXAV010000006.1 GCA_030619735.1 Candidatus Aenigmatarchaeota archaeon
CCCCTGGACCAGTTCCTTTACACGGTTTTCTTTCCCAGCATATTCATCATACTCCTGGTATATATCATAGCGAACAGATTCGCCACTTTCGGAAGGATGTGGAAAATCCTGATAGGTGTTGCAATTTATGTTTTCATAATCGTTTTCCCTCCAAATGAGACCTATTCCCTATACTCCATGTTCGCACCCCTGGGACAGATCTGGTTCATCCTGATTATAATACTGGTAGGACTCTGGGCAATATTCAAGACCTTCTTCCCCAGCGAAGGTGGTGGAGCAGGAGCAGCAGGGGCAAGGTCAGGCCTTGGAAGCCAGCTCACTGGAAGGCTCTGGAAGCAGGCCACTGGCCAGGTAGGCGACATAGAGAAGATGATAAGGTCAGAGCTTAGTGCACTAAAGGCCATAGCAGAGAAGATGAAGCATGCCAGGACAGAGATGGATTACAGGGACGCATATGGTGCTTATCCCCAGCTGAACGATGATGTCGTAAAACATCTCCAGATGCTGAGGGAGACAATATCAGTGGCAGGCGGCATGAAAGTGGGGGCAAGCAAATACAATAAATTCATGAAGGAATACCAGGATATAAGCGGTGACATATTGAAATTCCAAAAGAAGAAGAGAAAGTGATTATATGATACCCTATATAATGGAATATGCAATCCCGTTCTTTTTCCTGCTCGCAGTAGTTTATGGGGCCCTGGGCATTTCAGGCGTATTCAAGAACAGGGCAGTGAACGGGATAATAGCCCTGGCCATTGCCTTCTTCGGCATGACATACCAGCCCTTTATAACCTGGCTCTATGTGGTAATGCCATATGCCATTGCCCTGTTCATAGCCGTGTTCTTCATAGGGTTTGTGGTCAAGCTATTCAAGGGCAGGAAAGGCGGAAAGAAGGACTATACCCTGATACTGATTGTGCTGGGCCTCTTCCTCATACTATTCGTGAGGTTCGGGGAGGACATAGAGGACTGGACCGCAACCCTGGGAATGCCCATAACATATGAGAGCCTGGTAGGGATTGTCGGGGTGGTAGTGCTGATAGCCTTCTTCTACGGGGCCTACAAGTTAAGCAGGCAGGGCGAATAATCAGGCTGCTGGACGTAAATACTCTCGCCTGTAGCCTATAAGAGAATCATCATAAAGGGCAATAACATTTTTGCTCCCGCCCCTTTTCTTCAGGTAATTCTCAAAATGATCTATAACCCCATTCCAAATATTATATTTTCTCAGGGTCTTTACGGTCTTATTGTATGCCTTTATCTTCTTCAGCATAAATAAGTAGGGAAATACCTGAAGTATAAGCGGCTGGGCCTTTACACCGCCTTTAGCAGGTACTGGCATCCTTCCTTCTGTATAGAGTTTACGATCAGTCTTTGATATTCGGCTCATTTTCTGATGTACACCATAAACCATTTTCCTGAATTCAAGGGGTATGAAACCCCCCTTCTTCATAGCTTGAGCCCATCCCTTTACCTCTACAGGTTCATCTGACATTAAATATCTTTCCAATGTCCTCAGGTGTGCTGGAGCTGCCTTTTTTATTTCACCAGGAGTTGGGCCTTTCCTCTCTGCCATTTTACCACCATTTAGTCACTAATTAATTCCTGCCTTTTTAAACCTTTCGGTCATACTGAGTTTGCCGGTTTATAGTGATATCAGTGCAAAAAAACATTTATAAGCTTATTCGCACAATAAAATAATATGTGGCAGATGATTTTAGGGAACATGCAGACGCTTGGTTTATACGAGTTTATTTTCCCATTCCTCCTTATCCTGGCCATTGCCTATGGTGTCCTGAGATATTCCCTGAAGGATATCCTGCCAAAATCAGCAGCAGGCCTGGTATCCATAATAATCGGCTTCTTTGTAATGAATTATTCCGGCATAGCAGGCTACCAGCTTTCAAAATTCTTCAGCACCCTGTTTGGCGGCGGCCTGATAGTGGCTTCAGGCATACTGGTTTTGGTAATAATCCTGGGCCTCCTGGGCCTTAAGATTGGAGACATAACAACGGGCAAGGGGACCAAGACCACTGCAGCATTTGTTGTTGCGGTCCTGTTCATAATCTTCCTGATAGTGGTGGGGGCCACCGGCTCCTACATACCCGGGATAATGCCCATCACCCTGACCCAGGACTTCTGGACCATAATATTCTTCGTGGTCATCCTGGTCATAGTGCTCTGGGTCCTGGGCAGGGAAGAGGAAAAGGCCGAAGGCGCTGGTGAAGGGGAAGGAAAATAATTCCAGGATTTCCCTGCATATTTCTGATTGATTAGAAAAAGACTACTCTTTCTCTCCCTTCTCTTTTTTGCCCTTCTTAAGAATCTTTATGGTATCGGATAAGCTTCTCATGCTCTCCATCATAGGTGATAGAGAGGATTTCACTGCCTTTTCCAGGCTCTCCATCTTGGAATTCATCTCTCCCATGGAATCCCTGTAGGAATCAATGTTTTCCTTTATGGTTTTAACCTCCTCTCCCTTCTCCCATTTCATCTTGCCCATCCTCTCCTCAACACCGGAGATTTTGGCCTCAAGCTCCTTGAATCTGATCTCAATATCCTTTATCCTGTCCTCAACCTCAACCCATTTCTCCTCAACCAGCTCCTCTGTAAGCTCCATTATCTGCCTTCTTTTCCTATCCCTTATTTCTGCTATCCTCTGCTCCCTGCTGGAGTATCTTGGCTGAAGCCTTGGTATCTCCTCCCCAGGAGGTTCAAGGGCAGAAGGGGTAAATGGTCTTGACCTTGTAAGTTCTTCCTCCCCCTCCTCCTCTGGCAGCCCGGCTGGCGCCTCAGGTGGGGCAAGCTTCTCCTCCCCGGGTATCTGGGGAAGCCTGGGAACCCCTTCAATCTCTTCCGGCCTTAAGGGCCTCTCCATCTCCCTGTGCCCTGGCATTTTCTCCTCTGGTTCTGGAGGACCTGCTGGTCTTGCCAATGGCCTTTCCGCCGCCTCCCCAGGTAATAGCCTTTCCCCGGGCAGTGGCTCTTCACCAGGAAGCAGCTCTTCCGGGGGTATGCCCCTTTCCTCCGGGAACCTTGGCCTCATGCCAGGCCTTCCTGCCTCGGATTTTAATGCCTCCTTCATTGCAGAATCAACATCAGAGGGGGAATACCCCTCCTTTCTCAGGGAACTGATTATCTCCGGCTCTGAAAGGCCCCTGGAAGACAGCTCCATGACCCTTTCCTTTGGGGCTGCTTTTGGCTCCTCCCCGCCCTTCTTCAATTTCTTGAATATATTGAATTTCATTTCAACCCTTATTATTATTTGTATTATACCTAATTAAACATTTTTCCCCTTCTGCAGGTTCTTGAGCTCCTCCCTGGTGACAAAGTTTGATTTTATGGGATTATATATCTCCAAAAGATTTTGCAGGGTTTTCACCTCTGCCTTTGTTGCAACCCTCCTGAACTGCCTGACTATCTCGCTTATCTTTCCCTCAGTCACCCTGACATTATCCCCCAGCCCGGCTATGCTCTTTTCCTGGAGCTTCATAACCTTTATGAACTCCTTGTAATTGCCTGTCAGGGTCTGTTCAATTGAATTGAGCCTTGACTCAATGACCCCGTTCCTCTGCTCCAGGACCCTCAATCTCTTTGCATCATTATTTACCCTCTCCACTAACTGGTTTATAATAAGCCTCAGGTTGCTCGGCCTTTTCTTGCTGAAAACTGGCATCACCCCACCTCCCTTGTATTATTATTCGCAGGCTTGAAATAAAAGCTTAATAGAAGAAAAACACAATATTAATTGGGAGTATGGGATGCTTAAGGGGTTTCGGTTAATATGGCTGTCTGCGACTATGAGTATGACCAGGATACGGGGAAGCTCAGGGTAAACTGCCTGGGCTGCCTGTTCGGGGCCTCTATTGAGGATTATGACACATGCATGTCAAGGGTGATTGACAAGGTCCTGGAGGTAAAGAAGGTTTCCTCCATAATTCTGGCAAAGGAGAGGGAGTATGAGTATGACCAGAAGCAGACCTCTCTTCTTGTGGAGATTGCAAGGATGATAGAGGAAATCGTAAGGGAAAGGGTGATATCCCTTGCAAACTTGGAGAAGGGATGCGAAAGATATTTCCCCAAATGGAGTGCAAGGCTCCAGTATATAGTTATAAACCTGCTCAGAAAGGACCCCATAGGAGCGTATGCAGAGCTCCTGAGGGATATCAGGAAAATCAATATAAGGATAAGGAAGGCAAGGACAAAACAGGAGCAGCTCTGCTTCAAAAGCTACAAAAGAAACATACTGCTTTTAATGAAAGAAAAGATGGAAAAGGCAAGGCTAATAAAGATGACAAAGCCCCATATAGCCGGGTATCACCTGGGCGACAGAAGCCTTTACAGGCAGATATTCACGCCCTCTGTCAGGCCCAATTTCATGCTTACCAGGTATATGATAACCCCTCCTGAGCATGCAAAATCCGTTGAGAGATACAAGGTGGGGGATGTAGACATAGAGATATTCCAGATCCCTGACACCACAGAGCATCTTTATTATATTCTTCCCCCTGAATTCAGGCTTTCTGAAGAGAAATACACGGTCCTGGATGCCGCAAGAAGGTACATGGCATCGCACAGGCCCAAGACAGCTGAATTCGTGAAATCAGAAAGGGTGAGGGAGGTATTCTACAATATAGGTAGGGACATGATAAGGGAGATGGCTGACCACCTCGGCGTCCACTTGTCCACCCCGGAGCTTGACCAGCTGGCCCAGATACTGACCAGGTATACTGCAGGATTGGGGGTCCTGGAAATCCTCCTGAAGGATGAGAAGGTTCAGGATGTATATGTTAATGCCCCCATAGAAAGGACCCCTATCAGGATATTCCATCAGGACCATGAGGAGTGCAAGACCAATCTTATTCCCACCATGCAGGATGCAGAATCCTGGGCCACCAGGCTGAGAATCCAGTCCGGAAGGCCCCTGGACGAGGCAAACCCCGTCCTGGATACGGACCTGGGTGTCCCTGGCGGCAGGGCCAGGTTCTGCGTGATAACCAGGACCCTTTCCCCGGCAGGCCTGGGGTTTGCAATAAGAAGGCACAGGGACAAGCCCTGGACCCTTCCCCTGTTTATAAAGGCAGGGATGCTTGACCCCCTGGCTGCAGGATTATTATCCTTTATAATTGACAGCGCAGGCGCCGTTTTGATCGCGGGCGGCAGGTCATCCGGCAAGACCTCGCTCCTGGCATCCCTTATGCTGGAGATACTCCCCCAGACCAGGGCCGTAATTATAGAAGATACTTTAGAGCTTCCTGTGGAAAGCATGCGGGAGCTCAAATACAATATACAGAGACTCAAGTCCCGCTCTGTTATCACCATGGTAGAGACCGAAATGGCAGCTGATGAGGCATTAAGAACAGCCCTGAGATTAGGGGACTCCGCTCTGATAGTGGGTGAAATAAGGAGCAAGGAGGCGAAGGCACTCTGGGAAGCCATGAGAATCGGGGCATTATCAAATGTGGTCGCAGGGACCATACACGGTGAAAGCCCGGCAGGGGTCTATGACAGGGTTGTGAATGACCTTGGTGTCCCTCCGACAAGCTTCAAGGCAACGGATATAATACCCATATGCAAGATGCTCCGTTCAGCTGACGGCCTGCACAGGTTCAGGAGGATGACAGAAATTACAGAGGTCAGAAAGGAATGGAGTGAAAACCCTGTGAAGGAAGGGGGATTTGTCCCCCTGATGCTCTACTCCGCAAAGGAGGACAAGCTGAAGCCAACGGACACCCTGGTGAACGGTGAATCCGAAGTTTTGAACAGGATGGCATCCTATGTAAAGGAATGGTCAGGCAACTGGGACGCCCTCTGGGAAAACATAAAGCTGAGGGCGAAGATAAAAAAGACCCTGGTTGAGATATCTGAAAAGGCAAAGAAGCCGGGGCTTCTTGAGGCGGAATGGGTCACCAGGTCCAATTCCCAGTACCACCTGGTTGCAGAGAGCGTCAGGAAGGAAGTGGGAACCCTGGACCCGGAGATGGTCTACAGGGAATGGCTGAAATGGTTCAAACTAGCGGCAAAGATTTCCTGATTTTCTGGCTCTTTCTTTCAAGCATTTTAAGAAACAGGAACCAAATATACTTATGGGGTTTTTCAGGAAAAAGGGGAAAGAGGACAAAAAGTTTAAGGAAGAGAGGGAAAAGGAGCTTGAGAAAATCCTGAGGAGATACAGGGGGATAGAAATTCCTACTGAAAAGGCAGGGTTCAGGACAACCTCCAGGGAATACAGGCTCTTCAAGGAGACAGAGAAGAAAAAGAAGAACTGGTTTGAACTGCTTTCAGGGCTTGCTTCAAAATTCATCAGGGTCAGCCCTGACAAGGGGACAGCAGCCAGGATAGAGGCTGCCAATGCCTTCACGGGCCTGCAGGTAACGCCAACCTCTGTGATGAGCTTTGCCGTCATGTCAATACTGCTCTTCGTTATCCTGGGCATATTATTTATGGTCCTTGTCCCCTCCATGATTATAGGCGGCATAGGGATAATGGCAATCGGGGCCGCAACAGCCTACTTCATCCTGAAATACCCCCTGAATTATGTCAAGACCATGAGAATCAAGGCCAGCTCGCAGGTGGTCCTGTCAATACTCTATATGGTCGTTAGCATGAGGATTTCCCCCAATATGGAAAGGGCCCTGAGGTTCTCTTCTGCAAACATAACCGGCGCCCTGGCCTGGGACATGAGGAGGATGCTCTGGGACATAGAGATGGGGAAGTATTATTCTGCCAATGAGGCGCTGACGGATTACATAGCCAAATGGAAGCCGGAAAATGAAGAATTTGCAGAGGCCCTGAGGCTTATCAGGGACTCCCAGATGATGACCCCGGAGAGGGCGGAGAAGACCCTGGATGAATCCCTTAAGGTCATACTGGAGGGAACAAAAACCAGGATGAAGCACTATGCCCAGGAGCTTAAGCTCCCCGTCATGGTCATACACATGATGGGCATTGTCCTGCCTGTTTTGGGAACCATCATGGCGCCCCTGGCTGCAATATTCCTCTCAAATCTTGTCTCCCCAATACATTTCATACTGGTATATGATATAATCCTTCCCCTCTTTATAATCTGGTTCATAAACAATACCCTTAACAAGAGGCCCACCACCTTCTCCCAGATAGACATGTCCAAGCATCCTGAGCTTCCCCCGGAGGGGAGCTTCCTGATGAAGTTCGGGGGGGCCAAAAGGATAGCCTTCCCTGTTCTTCCCATTGCCCTGATAGTTGCACTGGTGTTCATAGCCCCTGCTGCGTATTATTTTATGCAGAATCCCGGATTCCTTGTCCCTCCAATAGACCCTGAGACAGGGAAATACATAACAGTGGAGGACCCAAACCCTATCCTGACCCTGAGCATGTCCTCCATGTTTATAATGGGCATAGCCTTTTCCCTTGCAATTTACTTCCTGCTTTCCAATTTCCAGAGGGTAAAGATAGGAAATGAGATAAGGAAAACGGAAAGTGAGTTCGAGCTTGCCCTGTTCCAGCTTGGGAACCGGATAGCTGCCGGGACACCAACCGAACTGGCCCTGGAGAAGAGCCTGGATGATGTCAAGGACCTGGAGATATCCGGATTATTCAGGCTCACCCTCAGGAATATCAGGAACCTGGGCATGACCTTCAAGGAGGCCCTGTTTGACAAGAAATACGGCTCCTTAAGGTATTATCCCAGCAGGCTGATCTATAACGTGATGTACACTGTGGTGGATACCGCAAAGAAGGGAATAAGCTATGCTGCCGAGGCAATGCTTACCATATCCAGCTATCTGAAGAACATAAGGGAGACCCAGGAATACATCAGGGATACCCTGTCCGATACGGTTTCCAGCATGAAGTTCCAGGCCTATATGCTCACCCCTGTTATCACAGGCCTTATAGTTGCCATGGCCCAGGTGATAATCCAGGTCCTGGTCTTCCTGGGCAACAGGCTAGGGGGCCTGGGCCTGGGCGAAGCCGCAGGAGGGGATGTGGGCCTGGGAGCAAACCTGTTCTTCGGGGAGATGGGCGCCTCCTCCATAACCCCTGCCATATTCCAGCTCATGATAGGTATATACCTGATAGAGGTCATGATAATCCTCTCCATATTCCTGACCAAGATAACCCAGGGAGATGACAAGGTAGCGCAATGGAGCCTGGCGGGAAAAATCCTGATAATAGGCATAGTAATGTATTTCCTGGTCTCAATATTCGCAACCACGGTCTTCGGCGGCCTGATAACCTCTGCTGTGCAGAGCCTGGGCGGAGGGTAGCAATCCAAGAATTTAAGTGAAATGGGGCAATAATAAAGCATGGGGGGCATGAAGGCATCCATAATTCAATCCAGGCAGATACTGTTATTCTTCCTGGTGCTGTTCGTAATGATAGTCCTTTTCATTATAATCATGGAGATACTGAAATAGCATGAAGATGAAAGGCCAGCTGCTGGAGATTGCAACATCCTGGTGGGGCATATTTATCCTGGCAATGATAGTTCTCGGCCTCCTTATTGCAATATTCAGTTATAACCTGATTCCAGGAGCACAGGAATGGCTCATGAGGATACTGGGGGTTGGATAGTATGAGAAAGGCCCAGGCAATTCCGGAGGTCTCAGGGATGTGGATGGCCCTGGTATTTATTGTAGTAGTCTTCATGATAATCCTTGGCGCTTTCGCAGCATTCCCAGGGATTGGTGAATGGTTCGAGAATTTTTTCGTAATGCCAGTAGCCACATCAGAGGACATTTATATTGCAAGATATTCCACCAATACCCTACAGTGCGCCATAAATTCCGTTACCCGGGGCGAGGAATGGAATAACTGTTTTGGTGAGTTTGAATCCTCCGGAGGAGGCCCGTCAGGACTTGTTGTAGCAGGAGAAACCTATGTAGAGGGCGGGAAGGTAAAGAACGGTGCAGAGATAGAGTGCTTTTTTCCCAAGGATGACATAGGCCGTTCAGACGCCATAATAGAGTATGAAGAGGACGGCTGGAGTGACAATATATGCTATGCCTTCAGAAATGGGAAATGGAAATGGAGAAAGGCCCCCTGTGAAAACAGCGATTTTAAGGATATAAATGAACTTTTGGAGGCAACAGCTTCAAAATCAAAATTAAAAGAGAATAATCTTGACTGGGTCCATAACGATATAGCAAAGAATCTCACTGCAAACACTGGTGATTATGGTAGCGGTCTTATGCTCTTTACAAATATCCTGAATTCTGAGAGGGCCCCCATTAGCGGAGAAAAAACATCAGATGATAATATTAGGATACATTATGTAAGTGAAAAATCAAGGGAAACTTACGGAGACAAAAGCAAATGGTTCGGGGACTGGTCTGATATAGTTGAGGTTGATTTCAATCCTCCGCCATATGTTATAAGACCAGCTGATATAGCGATTTATAATCTTGCCAAGATGATGGACCCTGACCCTGCTATAAACAGGGAATACTGCACTATAACCAATTTCTATCTCCCGCAGGAGGTTTTAGGCGCAGAGAAATATATAGCCGGCTATGGGGACCCCAAGTTCCTTGTTTACTGGCAGAACTTCCCTCCAGGAGAGGATGCTGCATGGACATCATATGCCACCTGGATGGAGCATGTAGGCACCGTGGTTCTTTTTGCCCTACCTGTCGGGAAGGTTATTAAGGGTGGCAAATACCTGATAAAGGGGGCAGGGAAAACCGTGGCCAGTACCACAAAAACTGCTTTGACCAGTGCAGGAAGCAGTCTGGTTTCCAAACTTACAGGAAAGACAGCTGCAAAAAATGTCCAGTATATGCTCTTTGATGTGAGCGTAAGCAGGGCAGCAAGGATAGCAGCCATAGCCAAAGCCGCCGGCCAGGGAATATTCAAGGAGCTTATATGGGGAGCTGAAAAGCATTATGGTGTTGGTCTTAAACCCCTTTTGGCAGTAGCAGGCGTTGCAACGGTTGCATCCTGGGTCGGAGCCTACAAGGACAGTGTTAATGATAAATACATAAAGAAAAGCGAATCCCTTGTTCTGGATGTTCCATATTTAGAAACCGAGACCCTTGCCTTAAATGAACTTACGCAACAACCAGGAATGAACGCTTTGGGTTATAATACCCCTATTGGTTTGGTTCAGCCGGTTGTTCTGAACAGGGAGGATTTATTTGAAACCCCGAGCACCTTTTACCTGGCATCGCCCTGCCATGCTGACCTGGTAATAGAAGGAGGCGAATATGTGTATTGCAGAGAATACATATACAATTCCAAGGACAAGACCGTTGTTTGCAATGTTATCAAAAAGGAAGATGCAATGTGCCTGGGAGAAGGGGGATGCAAATACCTTGGAACACTGTGGCAGGGCAAAAAAAGGCAGGTAAAGGACATCCCCAAATGCGGCGAGGTTGATGTAAGCAAGGATGCCCTTGAGAACAACCTGCTTTTCAAGGACAATAATGATGACTTTTTTTATGACGAGGTCATTGTTTCATACCTATCGGGTGCGGATGTCCTGAAGATAATAGACTCTGATTATGACGGGGGTTTTGACAAATATGAAATCAACAATGACGGAATGACTATAGTTTCTGGCGGGCGTTACGGAGGGGAGATAGATTTTGAGAGCGACGGTGTCTTTGACGCCACCTTCTTGGTAGATGACAGCGGAGGGGCCACAGTTCTGGAGGTCAGGAAAAATGGTGAAGAAGACCCATTCTGCACATTCACAAGGGAGGGTACGGGCGAACTGGAAAAAACCATATTTTATGCGAGCAGTGATACAAAGATAGAGCAGCTGCAGTTCCCGAAGATAGACTTGGAGAGAAAGACATGCCATCTGTATAACCCCTTAACCCCGCCCATCACCATAAAGGCCAGTGGCTTAAATTTTGATACATTTGAATCTTTTTCCTTTATTCTAAAGGACACGGATAATGACGGTTATTGGGATTATTATGACGGAAACCTGAACAGTGCGCCGGATTTCACTCTGGACGGCGAATTCGGTTCGGTTATGACGCAGTGGTGCAAGATAGAAGGCATCAAGGTTTCCCTTGAGAATAAAAACAACTACAAGGATGACAGGAACTTCTGCTATTCAAAACCGCAGACCGGAAAAAGAATAGCCATATTTGCAGGCGTAATCATAGCAGATATTGTTATGACGACCTTTAGCGCAGGGCTCCTGACTCATGTGGCAGTTGGTTTCACAGGAGGAATGCTTTACGTAGCTTCGCAGCAGTATGAGAAATGGCCAGGACCCTCTGGATTATAGCGGGAACGGGGAATATAACCCAGCTGATCCAAGCAACTGGATTTGAGGTGATGACATGGAATTCACAATAAGAACCCTTGTGATTGCAATAATATGCATAATAGTGGCACTGGTTATAATATCCCTGATAGTGAGCTGGGGCACAGGAGGGAAAAGCCTTATTGACGCCTTCCTGGAATTCATAAGGGGCGAAATGCCCTCCCTACCCAGTCCCTGAGGGAATATTTATAAAGGGGCAAGGACAATAAATTACTATGAGGGGTTTGCACACATCCCTGGTTATAGTGGTTGCGGCGATTGTGATACTGATAGTAGCCCTTGTAGTTCTAACGATTTTTGGAGTGGGCATACAGACCTTCTCAACAATGGTGCAGGCAGAGAGCTTCTGCGTGGCCCAGTGCCAGTCAAGCTGCACTATAACAAATATTATGCCGCCCACCTGGAAAGCAGACAGTGTAAAGGTAGGCAATGATATTAAGAGCTGCGAAGTTGTGGTGGGTGTGGGTACCTGCACAGGCAAATGCGGCTCTTAGCATCTAAAATTTAAGCCTTCAAAACCAACTAATTCTATGCTGAACCAACAGCGTATAATTCCAAACAGGGCAATGAATACCTTGGTTCAGCATATATGCCCTGCATTTCTTAAGGGAGGCATGCTATATGGCTAAACAAAAAAAAGGGGACGTGACAACAGTATTGATGATTATAGGCGGAATTCTTATTCTGCTCTCTGTGATTGTTGTAGGGATATTTGTCTACCAGAGCGTGAGATGGGGCCCCTGCTGGGCGAACTTCGGCCAGAAGATGGGCGAGATTGAAAAGGCCTTTGAGCAGAAGCTCATGACCCAGCCCTCAGCAAATGTCACCGTCACTATGGGGGACTGTGTGGGAGCCTTAATATTCACGGATGAAAAGGGCCTGGACAAGGTAGAGGCCGATGAGTTCAGGAACGTCATGGAGTGCCCCAGGGGAGAGAACATTAATGGGTTTGTCATAGGGCTTCCCTATTTCGGGGATACAAGCCTGTTAACCTGGAAGTTTTGGACATGGCCTGAGAAAACAAGGAACAAGGCAGTAAAGGCATGGGAGGAAATGGGAAGGGGGATAGGCCCCCTTTGCAAAGGCCTGGACAGGGAGGTTCCTGATTTGGAGATAAAGGGCCCTGGAGAGGGAAAGACAAAAACCCTTTGCCTAGAACTCGTAAAAATAGGGGAGAGCTACGGGGTAAGCTATAGGGAGGGCTCCTGTGGCTAAGGGACAGATATCAACAACCCAGCAGGTCATATTTGCACTGCTCTTTACCATCTTTATGATAAGTCTTATGATGGTCAGGCTTGACTTCAGCATGCGGGGCAAGATGCAGCCCGAAATCCTGGCGATAACAACATCCTCTGCTGTTAATGCCTTGTCAGGCATGGAGCAGGGAAATATAATCATGAATTTTGACAGTGCCTGGGACATAACCCTGACCAGGGACAGCATCAAATTTGAGTCTGAAGGCAAGCAGGGGGAAGCGGATATCCTGGGAAGCGTAAGGGAGGCGGATATTTCAGGGGCTGTGAAAATCCAGATAACAAAGGAGATGAACAGGCCCCTGGAATTAACAAAGGCAGAATAGTATGACAGAGTTCAATCTTCTATCAACAGTAGTGGGAGGAATAATATTAGCGTTAGTGGTGGCTGCATCCCTGATATTCCTGCCCACTATTTTGCATACAGAAACAGACCTCAGGACCTCGGCCCAGGCTATTGAGGTGATAAATGCAGCCCATCTTGCCCGGTCATGCCTTGAAACCAATGAAGGGATTCCCGAGGCTCTTCTGGATTCTGATAAGGGATTATGCGAAATATGCAGCAATGAACTGGGAGGCTTGTGCAGAAATAAGATAGACCTGGGAATAAAGGTAAAAGACCTGGAAAGCACAAAGGAATGGAGCCTTGGATATACAGGCAACAAAAAACACAGCACTGAGATTTTTGTCAATATACTGCATGACACAGGTAAAACAAGCATTGGGAGGCTCTATGCGGAAATTTAAGGGAAGCCTTGAGGTATTCTTTATAATAGCTCTGGCATTACTGCTGCTCCTTGGGTTTGTTATAACAGGGCTTATGCACAGGGCATCCCTGGTCTCGTATGAGGAGAGGATAGACCTGGCAATAATCCTGGACAATGCAGGCTCAGGCCTGTTAAGCCTTTTGAATTCCGGGGAAACCCAATCCAAACATATAGAAATACTAGGGGCCTCTGCTGCAGGGGGCCGGGATTTTGACACGGGCCTAAGGGAGAGCCTTGAGAGCCTGAAGACAGGGATGATGCAGAGGGGCTACAGCCTTAAGGTCCTGGTTTCAGGCAGCGAAATCAAGAGCTATGGCACAGAGCCCCCTGAAGGGGCAACAATAATTGAAACGGATATACCCCTGCCCTGCAAGCAGGACGGGGAATGCAGGGGAACGCTGGAGGCGGGCACATGGTAAGAATGCTTTCAGGGACATCAATCCCGGGCTCTGTGTTTCTGATTGGCCTGCTGATTGTTGCAGCAATTGATATATCCTATATAAGCATAAACTGGGGTCCCTTTGACAGTCCCGAAGTGGTAAGGAGCGTCACCCTCCACCAGGAATACTACACCATGGACAATGCCCTGGACCTTGCAAAACTCTACCTGGACACAGGCCTCCGCTATTCCATTTACCAGAGAATGTATGATAACGGCTACAGGGGAGGATTCTCAGAGATACCTACAGAAAATCTGCATAACGGAAATGCGCTCTGGTACGACAACAAGGACAGCTATCCAAACGAGCAGGCCCTGCTAGAAAACCTCAAGGCCCCTGCCCTGGCAAACCTGGGCAGGTATCTGGAATACGATTACGTTTTTCTGGACAACTACGAGGTGAAGCTGCCTGGATACACAGGACTTGATATCAGCAAGACATCTGAGGCTGAAATCCTAGTAAAGGCCGCTGCTGATAAAAACCTCTGGATAAAGAGGACCATGCAGAACCTTGACAAGATAGAGCTGGAAAAGAATGCCAATCTGGAAGAGAACTTCGGAAAGGGATACCTGGAGCTCTACCAGAAATCCCTGGTGAAGCTTGAAAGCGTTAAGAACAATTTTACAGAGATTAAGGCATTACTAGAAAGTGTCAGGACAGGGACCCTCACAAGGGAGCAGGAGGGCTCCAGCCCCCAAGTAACAGAGCTTGAGGTCTTCCAGAAGGCCCTGGAGGATGCAGGGATAGCAGGAGCAGAATCCAGGGAGGACGGGGAGGCAAAGCTGAAGGCAAAGCTGGAAGAGATTCTCAATAAGCTGAAGGACACGCCAGGGGAAACCACGGTGCAGTTTGAAAAGACCCTTACGCTTTCTGTTTCCGAGTTCAGCGAGTCAGAGGACTGCACAAAACAGGAATCCCAGAGGACAGAAGGCGACAAGACATTCTACACCACCAGCATGACATGCAGCTTCACATACACCTATGAATTTGCCGTAAACGTTTCAGTAACAGATAATTCAGGAAAGAAATACCCTGTCTTTGACAGCGAAAAGGATGAGATTTCCCTAGAGCCCCTGACCCTGGTTTTCAGTGCAAGGGAAAAGAGCGAAGCTTAATAATTTAAATACACAACCCCAAAATTAGAAAAAGGGTTTTTATTATGCCTAAGGTTACAATAGATTTAGCAAAATGCACAGGGGAGGGGACATGCGTAGATGTATGTCCTGTCAATGTTTTTGAGCTTCAGGAGATAAAAGGAAAGAAGAAATCCGTTGCAAAGAACGAGAAAGACTGCATAGGCTGCAGGTCATGCGAGGTCCAGTGTCCGGAGAAGGCAATCAAAATAGAGGACTAAGTCATTCAATCATGGTCTCATGAGAGACATACAGAAACATCAGTAAAGGAGGTGCATTCAATGGCAGAAGCGATACCAGAAAACCTGGAGAAAATAGAGAAAGAGAAAGCAGCAAAAAGAGGCAGGACAGACAACGTGGTATTCGTGGGCAGGAAACCCACAATGGCGTATGTCCTGGCAGTGATGACCCAGTTCTCTGACGGAGCAGAGCAGGTGCATGTCAGGGCCCGAGGCAGATCCATATCCCGGGCAGTTGACGTGGCAGAGGTCGTAAAGAACAAATTCATGCAGGACATAAAGAGGCAGGTGGATATAGGAACGGATGAGGTCAGCAGAGAGGACAACAGCAAGATAAACGTCTCAACAATCGACATAGTCCTGGACAAGTGAGAAAACCAGAAGCAGTAACCAAACCCTTATTTTTAGCTTTAGATATCCGAAGGTCTAGTCCATTAACTCTGCATCCCTTACCAGAACCATATTAGGAGGCATGAGTTTCCCCCTGTTGCAGGGCTCCTGGCCCAGGGCCTTGTTCGCCCTCCTCAGGAACTTGTTCAGGACATTCGCAGTGAACCTGGCCTCCGGGTTCTTGAATAATATCTGGGGGACCGGAAGGAAGAGCCTTTCAATATAATTGGGCTTTATCTCCTGGGACAGTTCCTCCCCCTCCATTATTATTTCCAGGGCCTCAGGCTTCCAGGAAGCAGTAAACCTGACCCCGTCTATCTCAATTCCGTTCAGGACCTCTGCCAGGTAAGGAGAGTCCCTGTCCTGCAAATCCCTTCCCTTCAGATTGCCGCCAGGCCCTATGCATGCAAAGCATGCCTTGAGAAGGATTTTCATACAATCATCTCGCTATACCCTCAAACCCTCCAGCTCCCTCTTTGGGATGGGTTTCGCCTTGAGGATTTTTTTCACCCTCCCCTTCCTGTATTCCAGTTCCACAATTTTGTTTTTGGGAGAATCAGAGTACCTGACGGTTAAACCGCTTGCTATCTTAACTGCCTCTTTACCAGCCCTTCCCAGGATAAGGCTGACAGGCCCCATATAATCCCTCACCTCCATATAGGGGATTCCCTGCTTCCTGGCAATCTTCAGGAGCCTCTTATTCTCTTCCTCCCTCCTGCCCACTATTATTATGTCCCTTCCCTTCAGGAAATGGCGGCCCAGCTTCAGGAGCTCAATATAATCCTGCTTTACCCCCCCTTTCAAATCCAGCAAATTCCCAAGCCTTCTGGAGAACCCCTTATCCGTCAGGAGGCATCCCCCGCCTGGCGAGGGAAAGGTAATCCTGTATTTCCTGGCCAGGGCAATCTGCCTCTTCCTCTGCCTTCCCTGTATATCGAGCATACTGCCTCTATCCACCCAGCCCTTCCTCTCAGCTTCTGTCTCTGGCAGAAGTTTGGCTGACAAGGGCTTCAGCAGTTTCCCCTCCAGCCCGGCCTCCCTTTCAATCAGGTTCAGAGCCTGCTTATGCTGGCTCAGGGGCCTCTCCCCCAGGACCTCACCCGTTGCCAGGAAATCCAATCCCCTCTTCTTTGCAAGCCTTTTTGCCTCCTTAAGCATGAAGATATGGCAGTCTATGCAGGGATTCATCCCTGCCCCCCTCTGGAATTTTGGATTCCTGATAATACCCATATATTTCCTGAACATCCTGCCCCTGGTGCAGTCCACTATATGGAGTTTAAACCCCTGGCTCTGGGCAAACCTGGTAACGCAGAACCGGTCATTGCAGCATCCCCCTCCAAAGGGAAGCGCAAAGAATACTGCCTCTATGCCTTTCTCCCCTAGCTGCTCCTTCAGGATTTTGCACACCAGCCTGCTGTCCAGGCCCCCTGAAAGCAGGACCAGGGCCTTTGGCTTCTTCCCAGACATAGGTTTAATTTAAAAGCTCGTTTTATATTTATAATACAATAAGCGGGGTTGGCCGACTGGCTAGGCTACCGACTGCAGAAATCGATATCATGAGGCCTTATGGCCTGTGACTTGCACATATCGGTTCAGCTGGGTTCGATAGTGACGGTTGCAATTGTAACCGTCTTCGGAGCTCCCAGACCCCGCTTTATGAGGAAATATCAGCTGCTCCTTGTTGTTGTAGTGGCATTTATAGCAGGCTTTTTTGCCAGCCAATACACTGGCCAGTTTGCAGGGTCCCGGGAAAGCGCCGGAATACAAAGCAATTTCTCCGGCACCAAGATGGTGACTAGGGTGATTGACGGTGACACTGTAATTGCTGACGGGGAATCCGTAAGGCTCCTGGGAATAGACACGGACGAAAGGGGCGGGCCCTGCTACAAGGAGGCAAAGGAAAGGCTTGAGGAGCTGGTCCTGAACAGGGAGGTCCTGCTGGAGAGCGACACAGAGGACAAGGACAAGTACGGAAGATACCTGAGATTTATAATCCTGGAAGGAAGGAACATAGACCTCCAGCTTGTAGGAGAAGGCCTGGCAGTGGCCAGGTTCTCGCCAGGGAATGAGAAATACAAGAACGTGATTATCGCAGCTGAGAAGCAGGCGAGGGAAAATAAAATAGGCTGCAAATGGCAGGGCCTGGAATAGCTATTTCCCTTTCTTCTCCAGCCTCTTTATCCTCTTAACTCCCTTGATATCCTTTATGTATTCCGCCACGGGCCTGGGCACCAGGGCCTCCCATTTCCCGTTCCCGGCTATCATTTTCCTTATCTCTGAACCTGAATAGGACTTATTCCTGTAGAGGCTGTGCTTCCTGACCTTTATCCCTGCCCTCTTGAAGCACCTTATGGTCCAGGGGTTCATGGAATAAACAACATCAAATTTGCAGACCCTATTTACCCTGGCAACCCAGAGCTGGTCATTAAAGACATCTGGTACCCTTACTATCTCATAATTCCTGACTCTTCCTGCCTTTAATGCCCAGGTTATCATCTCCTCCCTCTCCCTGGCGGAGAAGGGGTTCTTCTTAGTCCCCTTGGACTGGGTGGAGCCTATCATTATCACTATGCTCTTGTTCTTCTTCAGAATATCCCTTATAACCCTGAGATGCCCCAAATGAAAGGGCTGCGCCCTGGTCACAAACAAAGCCGTGGTCATGGGATAGAATTAGTAGGTGAATTTAAAAGCCTTATTTCAGCACCTTCTCCCGCATGTGCTCCACTTCTTTTAATTCCTTCTGGACCCTCTTATGGGATTCCAGGACCTCTTTGGGTATGGGCAGCTTCTTCCCCTTAAGATAATTATATATCGCCTCCCTGAGGGCATCCACAGCCAGGACGGAACAATGGATTTTTACGCTTGGAAGACTTCCCAGTTTTCTGACAATATCCATATTCTTAATCTTGATTGCCTCATCCAGGGTCTTTCCCTTCGCAAGTTCAACAGTCTGGCTGCTTGAACTGATATTTGCAACGCAGCCAAAGCTCTGGAAGCTTATATCCTTTATGAAAAGCCCGTCCTTTTTCTTTCCAATCTTCAGATATACCTTCATGATGTCTCCACATAAAAAGCTACCTGCCTCCCCTACAGCATCCGGGTTCTCCATCTTCCTGCACCCTTTGGGATGCCTGAACAATTCCATGACCCTTTTGGAATACATATATGCCATATTACTTTCCTCCTAACGGGGATATCTTCCTCAAATCCTCCACAACCCCTGGCAGGACCTTCAATATATAGTCTATCTCCTCTTTTGTGGTATACCTGCTCAGGGTAAGCCTTAAACTGCCATGGGCTTCAACATGCGAGAGTCCCATTGCCATCAGGACATGGGAGGGCTTCAGGCTTTTAGTGGAGCATGCAGAGCCAGTGCTTGCCGCAACCCCGCTGTCATTCAGGCGCAGGACCAGGGCCTCCCCCTCTATAAACTTGAAGCTGAAGTTCGCATTGTTCGGAAGCCTTTTGTCACCTTTGGCCCCGTTCAGCCAGCAGTCCTTTATCTCCAGGACCCCCTCAATCAGCCTGTCCCTTAACTCCTTTACCTTATTGTCAGGGATTCTGCAGAGCCTGCATGCCCTGGCAAAGCCCACAATGCCCGCCACGTTCTCTGTTCCCGAGCGCAGGCCGGATTCATGACCTCCCCCATGGATCAGGGGGTTTATTTTAACGCCGCTCCTCACATAGAGCAGGCCAACGCCCTTGGGGCCATGGAGCTTATGGGAGCTTGCTGAGAGCAGGTCAATATTCATTTCCTTAACGTCTATGGGGATTTTGAGGAAGCTCTGCACAGCATCCGTATGGAATAAAACCCCCTTCTCCCTGCATATCCTCCCAATCTCCCTTACGGGCTGTATGGTGCCAATCTCATTATTGGCGTGCATTATGCTTACCAGGATGGTCTTGTCCTTTATGGACTTCTCCAAATCATCAAGGCTTATGGAGCCCTCCTTATTAACAGGGAGGCAGGTCACTTCAAAGCCCATCTTTTCCAGGAACTCGCATGTCTTAAGGACAGCAGGGTGCTCTATACTGGAGGTTATGATATGGTGATTAGGACCCTTTGAAAAGGCAATCTCCTTTATGGCCTGGTTGTCGCTCTCCGAACCCCCTGAGGTGAATACTATCTCTTCCGGCTTTGCATTGATTACCCCTGCCAGGGTCTTCCTGCTCTCCTCCAGGGCCTCTGCTGCCTCCAGGCCAAAGTCATGAAGGCTTGATGCATTGCCATACTTATCCGTAAAATAGGGCTTCATGGCCTCCAGGACCTCTGGAGCAACCCGGGTTGTTGCTGCATTGTCCAGATATATTTTTTTCATAAGACTGCCTCAGTGACAAGATATAACAGTGTTATATTTTTTTGTCCTACCAGATTTAAAAGCTTTTATATTTTTATCCAACAATTAACTATATGCCTAAAAAGACAGGGAATAAATCCGGCGGGGAAGCCATGAAATATGTAATAGTTTTCGCAATACTTTTCGCAATAGGAATATTTACGGTCTGGGGCATAACAGGGCAATTCTTTGGCACGCAGCCGGAGAAGCCTGAGTTCGTGGAACAAGGCGACCTTGTCAGGATAAACTTTACAGCCTGGCATAAGAACGGGAGTTTCTTTGAATCCGGTATCCTGGAGTTCAGGGCAGGCTCTGGCATACTGGTGGTGAAGAGCATCGGGGAGGCTCTCTTGGGCATGAAGGTGAATGAGAGCAGGACTCTGAACCTTACCCCTGAATACGCATTCGGGGAATATGACCCGCAGCTTATCATTAGCCAGCCGAGGGTGGTGATAATGAACAGCACCATAACATTCGCTACAACCCCTGAACAGTTCAACCAAACCTTCAGGGGAATGCCTGAGGAAGGCATGATTGTCTCTTCTGTGCAAATCCCATGGAGAAGGGTGGAAATCCTGGACTTCACCAGCACCACAATGACCTGGAAGCTCATGCCCCCTGAGGGGCTTAAAACAGGCTGGCCGCTTGAATGTTATAGCAGCGACCTTACCGCCACGACCGAGACGGATTGTTACGGTACTGTAACCATGAGGGTTATAGAGGACGGGGAGAGGATTGAGTATAAAATAGAGCCCTTTACAGGAGAAAGGGTAAACATTTGGGGCGCATGGGCAAGGGTGCTGGAAGGGGACAGCGAGAGCATATACCTGGACTTCAACCATGAGCTTGCAGGAATGGGCTTCATATACCATGTAGAGCTTCTGGAGCTGGAGAAGGCTTAGTCTTTCACTATAACAGTGTTATATTTTTAAAGCTTCCTCCCAATTATTTTTATCCAAAACTAAGGGGTTTAAAAAGGTTCATATGAAACCAATGTGCGAAATAACAGTGGGCCAGGTCCTTCCCTTCATAAGGGCCCTGGTGGCAAAAAGATTAGTGGAAGGCTACGGGCTCTCCCAGTCCCTGGCAGCCAAAAAACTCGGAATGAGCCAGCCTGCCATATCCCAGTACAAGAGGGAATTGCGGGGCTCCAGGGCAGGCCTTAAGGGATA
>JAUXAV010000123.1 GCA_030619735.1 Candidatus Aenigmatarchaeota archaeon
CTTATTTTCAGAATCTACATATGGGCAGGGAATCTTGGACTTTGGCATAGGAGAGACCCAATTAGGTTCTTCCGGGTTAGGAAGAAGAACCCAGCCTTCACAAAGCTCATCATACGCCTCTGGTATTGTTAGGAACCTCCCCTCCATTTCCTTGGCATAAATACAAGCCCTGTAGAGGTCTGGAAGTGTCACAGGAATACATAGAATAGGCTCAATGCAGCATCTGACGCATTCCCCTGTCCTGCATTCAAACTCCTTCCCTGTCATGAGTAAATATAAGGGGAAAGATTTAAAATGGGCTATCTGAAGGTGAGACTTCATGTTTCGCATAAACGGACATTATGCTCCCCTTTAACAATCTGCCCTATTTTCAGCCCGGAGGCTGGCTTCCCGGCCCCCAAAAGGCCCTGAAATAGGTGTTTCACGCTTAAAAAATGCCAAAAGTTACGAAAACCTCACAAAATGGATATTCTGTTACGTAAAACGTTACATATTTAAGGGAAAAGTTACGAAAACGTAACTTTTATATAGAAGTGTAACCTAAATATCTATATGGCTGATGCAGGAAAGGAATCTGTCTACTATCTGACACAGGAGGAGATAAGGAAGATGATAATATGCGCTTCCTCCCTTAGGGACAGGATAATAATAAAGATACTCGCCAGGACTGGAATAAGGAGGGGAGAATTAAGAGACTTGGAAATCCGGGACATAAATTTTGAAAAGAAGCAGATATACATAAGGAGTGGAAAGGGCGATAAAAGCAGAACTGCCCCCATAGACCCGGACACTCTCCAGGACATAAAGTTCTACATAGGTGAAAGGACTTCAGGAAAGCTAATAACTAGCAACAAACAGGATTCAATTTCTCTCAAGCAGATAAATGAGATATGTGCTAAATGCGGAAAGCTTGCAGGGGTCAGGCACCCCAATCCAGGCAAGAAGGACATAAACCCCCATCTTTTCAGGCACTCTTTTGCGAGAATGATGCTAGGAAAGGGCATGAGAATGGAGGAAGTGAAAAAGATATTGGGGCATTCCAGCATAAAAACAACAATAGACGTGTACGGGGAGCCTGGCATGGAAACTGTACAGAAAAGCTACGAGAAGATAATGGAAGATTTGATATGAACCACCCAGAATCACTTGAGAAAGCAAGGGATATTATATTTGACATATTCACCCAGGGTAAATGGGATTATATAGACACAATAAACCAGGAAATAGCCACGATTTTTATTTATAGGGATGCGGTTTCAGTTAAAAGTGAGACTTTAAATGGGGAAAATATAGATGGCAAAGATATACATGGTCCTCAAAAAGAGATGAAAGCCTTGGCTATAAAATTGCTAAAAGACCGTGGTTTTAAAGTGTTTGCCATTGAAAAGGGGTTTGAGGGGGGCATAGTGGATGTTCTTGGTGGTAGAGGGAAAGAGAGGATAGCTGTTGAATGCGGTCCATGCAGAATAAGCAAGCTCGTAGACTATTTGTGGAGAGAAAACACAACTTTATGGGTTATAAAGCCGTCTGGTAGCGGATATATCTTATATGAATTCAACAGGGGAAAGCATTGGGATAATGCTATTGAATTATATGAGAAATGGCGCATGAAAGAACTTGAAAGGCTCAGGGTGAAAGTTAACAAAGCATTTGAGGGTTTCGAATGAAGCTCCAATTCAAATGCCAGCAGTGTGGGGAGTGCTGCAGGAAATACAGCGGGGGATTGACTGCTTCTGCACAGGATATAATGCGCTGGCGGAGGGAAAAAAGAAGCGATATCCTGAAGCATGTCCTGCCTTTCGGGGTGAATGGGAGCCTGTTCGGCGGGGAGCTCTGGATTAAGGAAGGCGAGAAGCTGGAGAGATGTCCGTTTTTAAGGAAGAAAGGGCGTGAGGCCTCCTGCGCAATACATGATACAAAGCCCGGGGTGTGCAGGAAATACCCCTTTAACGGGGTCAGGGTTGACCTAAGGGAATGCAAAGGGATAAAAATACTGCAGTAAAGAAGGTAGTATGCCGGAAATAGAGCCCCTGAAGATACCGAAGGCATATAAAGTGAGTTCAAGCGCCCTAAATAGGAATGTAATAGAGTTAGATATAATACCTAATGAGATTAGGACTGCCAATGGGGTTGCAATCGCCCATACAGAGAGGCAGGCAATTGCCATGATACTGGGCAGGTACGGGCTTTTGGATACTATTAAACCAGATGACATTGCTGCCAGCCTGTATGAGTCTGCATGCGATACTGAATCTGGAGAAGGATATGGAGCGTTTTTGAAGAAGGTGGCCGGTTTTGGGGAGCAGATTGCAGACTGGCTGAATTCCTATTTTGGAGAGCCTGAAAGCCAGGAGCAGAGGGATATGCTCGATATACTGCATAGTGCCGCAACAGATAAGGGCTCTAAGTATTATTCGCCAGGATATGTTGAGTTCCTGAACTGGGTAGACGCACTAAAAAAGAATTATAAAGCCTACCTGATCAGGCATGCCGATAAAGTGGAGTTAGCAAACTGGAAACATCTACCCCGAAATGAGAAACCGGCAAGGGCAGTGACATTCCTGAAAAAGCATGGCATACATGATAAAAGAAGCGGAATGGTTAATCTTATTGCAGACCCGACCAAGAAATGGCTGTTAGGTAGTTATAGGAGGATACTGGACGGGGAAAAGAAACCTGAGCTGGTTAAAAGATATAATGATATTATGAGAGGGACTGATGAAGAAATTGGCAATAATGTTCAGGTGCAGATGTCCCTAGATTTCCATGCTGTCCTCTGAAGCAAAGCTTGTGACGCCCCAATCCGCCATTTTCCCGTTATTACCTTCTTTAATGTCTTCTATGGTAATCACTGTGTTGTCGGGTATTAGCAGGTTTTCACCAGCATAGGGAGAGCCTCTTTTCTTTAAATATGCATGGCTTAGCACATGGTCGCCGTCAGGGGAAACCGAAAGCTCGCCTGTGACAACCCCTTCCCTTGTCTTGAACATGCAGTTGAAGCCCTTATCAGCGTATTCCAAAAGGTCATCCTCTGTTATGTCTTTTGCGGTGGCAACAAGTTCATAGCTGCGGATATCTCTTTTTCTGGGATTGTTGATAAATATACGGCCCCCTGTTTCAATATATGATACTCTCTTTCTCCATCTTTCTCCTGGATTGGTTCTGAATAATACTCCGCCCTTTTCACCCTTATGAAACCGGCCAAATACACCTGTGCGACATCCTCTTCTGATATACGATACTTGTTCGTCCTTGCCAATCACATCAAGAATTTCGCCCCTTGTTATCGGTTCCGGCTCTGCGGGATTTTCCAGCGCCTGGTATACCATGCTATAATATTTGGCGGAGAGGCTTAAATCCCTTGCGCAAGCTTTTATTTTCATGTGCTATTATTGTTTTATGGACATATCTCAGAT
>JAUXAV010000077.1 GCA_030619735.1 Candidatus Aenigmatarchaeota archaeon
GATGTGGGGGTTGCAGGATATGATTTTGCTGACAAATATGACCTGGGGATTGGGGACTATTTCACTGTGAAAGAGATGTCATTCGAAGTAGTGGGGATTATAGAGAAGACTGATATATCTGATGTAGATGACGGTATGATTGTGAATATAGAGGACCTGCAGGAAATCCTGGATACGGATACCTACCAGATGGCATATGTGGTCCCGGAGGACCTGACAGAGACAGAGGATGTGGCAGAAGCCATAGAGGATGCGGGGGACGGGCTGAACGCAATAACAAGCATGGAGATTGCAAGGCAGGTCTCCGGCCTGATAGGCCAGATAAGCTTCTTTGTCATAGGCATAGGCTCCATAGCTGCTTTTGTGGGGGGCATAGGGGTGATGAACACCATGATTATGGCAATAATAGAGAGGAGAAGGGAGATAGGGGTGATGAAGGCCATTGGGGCTTCCAACTTCACGGTCCTGAAGCAGATACTGGTGGAATCCGCCCTGATAAGCTCCCTGGGAGGGGTCCTGGGGATAGGGGTTGGCTTTGCCGGGTCCATAGGGCTTAATGCATTTACAGGCGGCATGATTAGTGCTGTGGTGAGCCCTGCCCTTGCACTGGGGGCCTTCCTGTTTGCCCTGGCCCTGGGCGTATTCGGAGGGCTTTATCCCGCCTGGAAGGCGGCTAGGCTTGACCCTGTTGAGGCGCTCAGATACGAATAGGTGGGATTATGGATGGGGAAAATAAAATCATAAGGAATCTGGAGGTCCTGGAGGAGTTCTTCATACCCAGCAGGATTGTGCACAGGGAGGGCCAGCTTAAGGCATTAAGGGATTGTCTGAACCCCCTCCTGAAGGGCCAGAATCCCAGGGACTCCTTCCTCTGGGGCAAGCCGGGGGCAGGGAAGACCTGCATTGCCAGGCATCTGACGCAGGAGCTCGGGAAGGAGACCGGGGTCAGGATTGCATATGTTAATTGCTGGGAGGCTCCCAGCAGGTTCAGGATATTGTTCGGGATACTGGAGGACCTGGGGGTTTCACTCTCGGTCCATAGGAAGGGAACGCCCCTGGATGAGGTGCTTGGCGCTTTGAGGAAGAGGCTGGAGAGGGTTGTTGTAATCCTGGATGAGGTTGACAGGCTTGAGGATGAGGGAGTAATCTATGACCTTGTCAATACCCCGAATTTATGCCTTATCCTTATAGCAAACATGGAGGCTGCCCTGTATGGCCTGGACGCCAGGACAAGGAGCAGGCTGTCCTCTGCAGAGAACATAGAGTTCCCGGAGTATTCAGGCCGGGAAATCCTGGACATACTGAAGGGCAGGAGGGAATGGGGCCTGGTTCCGGGGGCCCTGGGGAACAGCCAACTGGAGAGGATAGCGTCAAGGGCAAGGGGTGATGCCAGGTTTGCAATAGGCATGCTCAGGGCGGTTGCACAGAATGCAGAGGGCCAGGACCTGGAGAAGGTTCCGGATTCCCTTCTGGAGGAGACGCTTTCCAGGGCAAGGCTGCCTGAGCCCCGGCTCGGAAGACTGAGCCCCCAGCAGAAAATGATATTTGATATGCTGAAGGAGAAAAAGAGCATGGGTTCTGCCCTTCTGTATCAGGAGTTTCTCAAATCCCTTAAAGCCAGGGGTATGAGGCCTGTCGTGGGCAGGATGTTCAGGAGGCACCTGGAATTCCTTATGGACAGGGACCTGATAAAATCCGCCGGCTACGGAAGGTGGAGGGTTTATACGGCAACTTAGCGGAATATTAGCCCCTAAAGAGGCTTTGCCTTTTGCCGGTTTTATTCTAGCGGAACTCTATCGGAACTCCAGAAAACCAGCAGCAAGAGGGCTTATTTTTGGCTTTTTGTTCCTATAGCGGAACTCCGCTACGGTTAGCATTATATACCGGCCAGGAGAACATATTTTTACATAGTCCATTAATCGCTTCAGTGGCTTAGTCCCCAGCGCTAATGGAAACCAGATATAGGTGAATTCCATGAACTTGATAAGAACTGAACCCCCTGTCAATGAATTCAGAGGCTCCCTCCGGGCCCCTGGAGGAGACATCGAGGTCTCACTTGAGAGACTGAAGCTCGGCCTGAAATACGAAGGGTTCTCCGGCAGGAGCCTGGAAACGTACCTTTTCCATAACAGGGATTTTTTGAGATTCCTGGGCAAGAGCATGGAGAGCACCTCAGAGGAGGATATAAAGAGGTATATAGCCTTCATAATGGAGAACAGGAGCCCTGCCACTGCGGGGCTTGCCCTGTCCGCAATAAAGTTCTTCTATAAGCAGGTGCTGGGCAGGGATTTCTGTTACCTTCCCAACCCCAGAAGGGAGCACAGGCTGCCCGCAATCCTGACCAGGGAGGAGGTCTCCAGGCTTATAGGAGCTGTAAAAAACATAAAGCACCGGATTCTGCTTGAGCTCATGTATGGCTGCGGCTTGAGGGTCTCGGAGGCCCTGAACCTGAAAATCCGGGATATTGATTTTCCCCGCCGCATAATAAAGGTCTTCGGAAAGGACAGGGAGGAAAGGCAGGTCCCCATTCCCAGGAGGCTTGCCAGGGACCTGGAATTCTATTCCAGGTTCAGGAATGAGAACCCTTATGTTATCCCTTCAGCAAGAGGAGGACGCCTATGCATGAAGTCAGCGCAGAAGATAGTGGAGAGGGCGGCAAGAAAGGCCAAAATAAGAAAAAGGATATCTCCCCATACCTTGAGGCACAGTTTCGCAACACATTTGCTCGGACAGGGGACCAGCATAAGGGTAATCCAGAAGCTCCTGGGCCATGCCCGAATCCAGACCACCCAGCTCTACACCCAGGTAAGCACAAGCCTTCTCCAGTCAGTCACCAGCCCCCTGGACACACTCCAAGCCTAGCCCGTTATCTCTACAAAATATAGGCATAACGGGATGTTAGCAGAAATTCGGGGGCTCGCCTCTTGAAATGAGAAGATTTTTAAAAGATAAAAATTAATATAATTATGATGAAACAAAAATATTGGTTATATGGAATTTTGATATTAGCAGTTATTGGAATTGTTTTGATTAGTGGGTGTGTTCAGAAGGAAGCTCCTTTAGATGGCGGGGAAGAAGAAACAGAGCCACCTACTGAAGTGCAGATTTACAAGGGCATTTGGGCGCCTATGATAATATTTCAGGATAAGGATTATTTGTCTTCCAACCTACAAGAACTAAAGGATATGGGAGTAAATGCACTTTTCGTTCTAGCTACTCCTCCTTTTACCGAGGCTGACTTTAAAGAAATTGAAGAAATTCTTTCTCTTGAGGTGGTTGAAAAAGTTAGGGAAATTTTACCAGTTGAAAAAGAGGTTATAATTAACATCATCCAAACAGCCCATAATAATGGTTTGAAAGTGGGATTAACTATGGGGAATCCTCCTGCGCCAGAAAACGTAGACTTAGAAGCTATTAACTCCAAAATCATTGAATATGCTGAATTAGCAGAAGAATATGATGTTGAACTTTTTGCTCCAATGGACGAAGCAGAAAAGATTTTTCCGGAAAATATCGGAGAATGGAGACAGGAAATTATCCAAAAAATAAAAGAAGTTTATCACGGCGACGTTGTCTGGAAAGGTGCAGGTGTTGGCTTGCCCAGTGAGCCTAGGACTGAAGAAAACCTAAGGAATTTAGCTGAAAGTCCGCCAGGAGACTTTGCAGGATATGATTACATAGGGAATGGTATCATGTTGTCTCCTGAGGAATATACACTGGAAGAGTACTCGCAATATGTTGAAGAGGTCTTAAAATTCTATGCCGCTTTAGCAGAAAGGGACGGCTGTAAAGGACTTATAATTAGTGAATTTGGTGTGCTGGATACTGGCAGTACTTTGAGTGATGAAGAGGTTGCAAGGGCTCATGAAATAGTCCTTGAAAAAGCAAGTGGTCATGATGATGTTTTTGGACTTTTTGCTTTCCAAGAATTTCTCGGAGTGCAAGTTTCAGGATCGCCAGTGCACTTTTTTGAAGAAAACATAAAGACAGGAGAAGTAATTAAAAGATGGTATGCAGAGAGTTAATAGAAAAGAAACGATTAAAAAAGTTTTTCCGGCTCGCCCCGAACTCTTCGGCACTTCGTTGCCTCGCCTTGACTTCGTCTCGGTCTGTTAACAGCGATTAAGAGGGCTTTGTTGCCTTCGGCAAGTCGCCCCAAATTTTTCCTTCGGAGAAACTTCTCTTAATCGCATACGTTAAATTCAATCCGCCTCCGGGGTCGCTGGTTTTCTTTTATCCTTTTCAAATTCCTTCTCTAATGTGCGAATTCCTTGCTCTAGCATTCTTAAAAATTCTGCATCGTCTCTTGGTGGTTCTCTACTAAATTTGGAAGTTGGTGCAATAATAGCATTACATTTTTTATATGTTCTATAACCATGAGCTACATAAATTTCTCCACCATATGCTTGTAGTGAAATCATCCTTTCTACATCTTTGCGTATTTCTTTGAAAAATGCTATCGTATTATATGGGCCTCTGGGTCCCAATTCTTCTATTATATAATCAAATCTGCCAAATGTTTCTTTAATTGGTTCAAATAATTCACCAAAATCGGGTAGATATTCCTTTTTCATTTTGTTAACTGTGAAAGTAAATTTTATAAACCTATGCCGACCCCTCCGGCGGACTGCGGTGCTTAGAAAGCGCCTGCCATAACAACAGATTAAATCCATTTCACCAGACAAAGGTTTATAAACCAATGAGTGCCTTTATAACACAGAATAGCATATTGGCTGATACAGCTTCTATGTTATTGATATAAGGAAGGTAAGTATGAGAGAGGAAAGAGGAAGAGGCGGTTTCCGAAAGGATTCCGGACAAAGAAGGGATTTCGGACCGCGAGAGATGCATAAAGCAGTCTGCTCTGAGTGTGGAAAGGACTGTGAGGTTCCCTTCAAGCCCACAGAGGGCAGGCCGATTTACTGCAGGGAATGCTTTGCGAAGAGAAAGAGATACTGATTCTTTAGTAGGAATTAGGGAAGTAGAGGGTTTTTGTTTTTGTCCGTTTGGATTTTTAAGCCCCCAGTATATAAAAAGGGATATGGAGAAATATGCCCTGAAGCTGGAGGGAGTGAAGAAGATTTACAATGAGGGCGAGGAGAACGAGGTCCAGGCAGTGAAGGGCATTGACCTGTCTGTCAGAAACAGAGAGTTTATCTCCATTATAGGGCCCTCTGGCTCTGGGAAAACAACACTCCTTGATATAATAGGCTGCCTCCTCCAGCCGAGCTACGGCAAGGTCTTCCTGGACAGCACCGACACTGGAAAACTGGGTGAAAAGGGGCTGGCAAAACTAAGGAGGGAGAAGCTCGGGTTCATATTCCAGCAGTATAACCTTATTCCCAG
>JAUXAV010000131.1 GCA_030619735.1 Candidatus Aenigmatarchaeota archaeon
GCATACAGCCCCATGTGGAGCTCGTGAAGAAGATGCAGCAGAGGAATGCCGAGGCCCCTGGCGTAGGAGACAGGGTAGGGTATGTGATTGTGAAGGGGACGCAGATGCTCTCAAAAAGGGCAGAGGACCCGGAGTATGTCAAGGAGAGGGGCCTGGAGCTGGATTCCAGGTATTATATAGAGAACCAGCTGCTTTCTCCGCTGGAAAGGATATTCATAGCGCTTGGGATTTCCAAGGGAGAGCTGCTCGGTAAAGGAAAACAGATAGGAATCCTGGAGGCGCTGAAAAACCATAAGGAGAGGCGCCTGGCAGAGATACCCATTGGCATGGTGAATGGCTTCATATGCATAAAATGCAACAATTCATACAGGAGGCCGAGCCTGATAGGAAAGTGTGAATGCGGCGGGGACCTCTATTTCTCAAGCCCCCAGGGGCCTGCTGAGTTCGCTGTGGTGGAATAGAGGTTAAGCAAATATTTAAAGATTATATTATTAATAAATATATGAATCAGAAAAAAGGGTATCTTGAATTACCTGATATGTTTTTAGATGGAAACCCAGGCAGAAGCATATTTTCAAAAGATAGATATTATTTAGGATTTGTCTTTGATGACAAAAGCCTTGGAATTAAATGCCACGATGGTACCATAATTTCTCATGACAAAATCCATGTTGGGAAAGACCCAGCAGAATATCTTGCCGAAAACATAGAACCTATTAGAGAAAAAAAATATCATATCGAAAGCTGTTTGAGCATAAAATGAGTTGCCATTCCGTGAACCTCCAAATGAAACCATGGGGTGTTGTTTTTGGCAAAATCCCTGTAAATTCACATGAATTTCATCTGGAAGGGGGGTTTGGGCCTCCTTATAGCGGTTTCAGAGTTCCACAGGAAACAGGGGTGTCACATCTTCATACAAGCCAAGTTCACTTCACACAAAAACAACAAAACAAAGGGTTTATATGCATTGCTGTCATATAATAAGATGGACGAACCGTCATACAAACCAAATGACATCTTGGGGCCGTGGAAATGCAGCAGCTCCCTCTTTCCATATGATGGGGCATTTGGAAACAGAAGCTGGGAGCTGGTTGCGGCACATATAGTTTCACTCAGCCAGAGGAAGGGGGAGTGGGTTGGTGTTAAGGATTTCCATCCTGATTATGATACAAAGGGAATGATTAAGGCAGGACTTCTGAAAGGGGTTTATAAAAAAATAGAATGGCCAGACTCTTTAGAAGGGAAAAAGATAGGGGTCATGCTCACTGAAGAGGCAATTGAAAGATTGGTGCAATACACTGATCCAATGCAGAGTGCTTATGTGGGAAGGTGTTATGACGAAATAAGTAATGAAATTACCTCTAAATCGGAAGATAATATATTATCAAGGGAACCATCAGCACACCCATCAGATTGCTCCTCTTCACGCCAAAAAGCGGAGCTAGCAGCCCTATAGCACTGGATATGAACAATATGAAGATTCCCATGGGGCCTGTGAACAGTAACACCAGAACAACCAAAACCAATATTATGAATACAGTAAGCTTGGTATAATCAATCCTCTGCATTGCACGAACCACCTTCTTTGTCAGCTTGAGCATAACAATAACTGAGAAACCAGTTGCTATTAGTGCAACTGCAACCAGGAGCAGCAGCTCATTAAGACCAAATGAAGCCAGGACGTTCTGAACAGCAAGGGCAGCCCCGGACCTGGCCCTGCTTATGGTGTAGAGTGATATAAGCGAAAACAATGCAACAATTGTGTTGATTGCCCCTATGGAAACCAGGAATTCCTTTTCATCCCCTCTTCTTGTTATCTGCTGCGTCAGAACCGTTGCCTGGGCAGCACCGATGGCTGGCAGAGTCCCCACCATGGCGCCTGAGAACAGCCCCTTGAGTATGCCAGACAATGCAAGCCTCCCTGGTATCTTGGGAGTCTCCATATACTGCTCTGGAATTTCTGTCTTCCTGTTGAGACTTACCAGCAGGGTGCTTATCCCAAAGAGCCCTGTGAAGGCAGGAAAGAGGAGGAAATTTGAGGGAAGAGGATAGGAGTTCAGAAGAATATAACCTAGAATCCCTGAAAGGAGAAAGACCATCAATGCAATGCCCCTTCCCTTCATATGTGATTCTGTTATAATCATGACAAATGCTATTACTATAAGAATTAAGGATATGGCACTCTGTATATACTGATATAGAAAGGGAATAAGATTGAGAAACAAAGGGAAAAGAATCACACACAAAAACACAGCCCCCACACCACCGACAATGGTCAGGTATATGGCTTCTACACCCCTCCCCTTCAGGAGCATCCTGTGCCCGGGCAGAACGCTCAGGGCGCTTTCCGGCTCCGGGGCACCCAATAGAATACTTGGAAAAAAGTTGAAGAAGGTGTGTGTGACAGCCATAGCAATAATCATTACTGCTATCAAATAGGGATTGAAAGTAGCTGCAGCACCAAGCAAAAAAATCGAGATAAGATTAACGTGAATTCCGGGTGTAATCCCAGTAAATACCCCCAGGAGGCATCCCGCAAGCGTGAACAAAAGAAACCCAAGAAGTTCAATCATACAGCGATATGTTCCCCCCTGTATATTTTATCTCCAGCTCTCCTGACCCCCTGGGGTATTCATCTACAACACCAGTGGAGCATATCTCATCTTCACTGCACAGGCCATGCACATCAATACTGGATTCATTGAGTTTAAGAGCGGATTTACCGAATATTACTAATTTTATGCTTCCTGACCCATCCCCGACCATCAGGAACACATTATTATTTGAAACCTTTTTGTTTTCAACTATCCCACATATCTTTACTCCCATACCAACACTATCAATACTTATCTCCCCTATCCTCATGTGGGTTGACCCAATCATGCTAGATGCGAAATAAAGCAGAACCAGCCCAACAACCGAACAGAGTAAAGCAATGTTCCTTATCACTTTTTCTTCCATGGTTAGATTTGGATTCAGAATTTATAATTTCAATGAAATACCTCGTATAGTCGCAGTATACGGATATAACAGTGTTATACCCGCACTCAGAACACCAATTATTATTCTTAATCCAGGCCTTCTATATTATATTTCAATAACATGTCCCTTGCTTCTTGGCAGTCTTCTGATGTTATATCCACTCTCTCGATATCACTTGATATTCCTGTTATGGATAGCGTTTCTTCAGCCCCGGCAGCTATAGTCACATCCTT
>JAUXAV010000193.1 GCA_030619735.1 Candidatus Aenigmatarchaeota archaeon
GTGGCTGTGAGCGCTTTTATCAAAAATAAGAAAGGGGACAAATTCCTGATTGTAAAGAGGCACAGGAATGAGATTGCCTATCCCGGGAAATGGGCCTTTCCGGGCGGGAAGGTGGAGCAGGGGCAGAGCATCCTGGAGGCACTGAAAAGGGAGGTCCTGGAGGAGGTGGGCCTGGAGATAGAGGACCATAAGGAGTTTCTGAGGGATTATACCTTTGTGAGGCCTGATAATCATAATGTCATTGGCCTGTGCTTTCTGGTCAGGGCCAGGTCAGAGGATGTGAAATTGTCCGGGGATTTTGAGGATTTCAGATGGGTCAGCCCGGAAGAATTCCTTAATTATGAGCATATTGAGGGAATGGGGGAAGAGGTCAGGAAGGCTTTCAGCAGATGAATGCAGTCTTAGCGGGGTGTTCAATGTAATATTACTCGGTGGCTCGCCTGTCTTGTCTCTTTGCGTTGTGATGAACTGTAGAAGCAGCATAAAATGCTCCAGCAGGTAAGTAGAAAATTGGTGATAGTGCAATTGCTGAACCCAGGCTAATTGTTCCTAATACACGCCCAGTTGTGACAAGGGTTCGCTGTCTTTCGTCTAGTGGTCCAAAAATTCTCTCAGAATATTTTGTAAATCTGTCAAGTCCTGTTTTCCTGTATACTTGATTCAAATGTTCTATAGTTTGTTCAACATCTTCCCCCCAAGAGAATTCACCATTCCATATTTTTTTAATACCACTGTATTTGCTCATAGTTATTTATTATAGATTAGTCTTTAAAAGTTTGTTAGAGGCTCGCCATCGGCGTCTCTTTGGGATAAATATTTGTTTGGCAAAGCTCTCAATCCCTCATGTCAAGCAAAGTTTTCAAGGCTGCATCTGAACCTCTACTCCTGGGAAGTATGATAAACTTTTTCATATCGTAGTGGTATTCCACCTGCCTAGTACCGCAATCATCCACCCTGCATCCATAGCATGGGTGTTCCACCCCCTGGCCCGACCAATCGGATATCCTCTGCTCCTCCATGAACATTGTCCCGGTTGGGCTTAATTTGCCGTTATCCATATAGGCCATCAGGCACCCTTCCGGGAATATCTCCTCTCCTACGCTCATGATATCACTTACCTGAAATATAACAATAAACTTATTAACGTTTCTGCACAATCCCTTAAAAATCTTCCCTATAATTAATTATTATGAAGATATCTATTCTCTCGGATATCCATCTGGGGTTTGCAAGGGGTTCGGAAAGGGAGGGGGATTCCTATGAGGCCCTGGCAGAGGCCCTGGAGAAGAGCCGGGATTCTGACCTGATTCTGATTGCAGGGGACATGTTTGATTCCAGCAATCCCCCTGCAGAGGTCCTGGCCCTTTCTGAGGAGATTATGCTGCCTTTCCTGCTTTCCCAGGGGAATATTAAGGTTTCCGGGGGGCTTGGAAAGGATATTGGGAAGCTCAAGCTCGTGAATCCCGGGGGGAGGCCTGTAATAGCAATCCATGGGACGCATGAGAGGAGGGCCAGGGGCCTTCTGAACCCTGTGCAGGCGCTGGAGAGGGCGGGGTTTTTGGTATATCTGCACTGCAATGGGGTGATACTGCAGAAGGATGGGGAGAGGGTGTGTGTTCAGGGCATGAGCGGGGTTCCTGACCAGTACTCGGAGAAGGTGCTGGAGGAATGGGGACCCAAACCGCAGGAGGGCTGCTATAATATACTGATGATTCACCAGAACCTGAAGGGGTTCATGCATGAAAAGGTCAAGAACCAGCTTGACCCTGAGAGGATGAATAAAGGTTTTAATCTGTATGTGTGCGGGCACATCCATGAGGCCGGGGAATCAGAGCTTGGCGGCTCCAGGCTGGTTATACCAGGGGGGATGGTGACCACGCAGGTAAGGGAGGGGGAGAAGCCCCTGGGTTTCTACAGGATGGATACAGGGACAGGGAAGGCGGAATTCATAAAACTGGAGAGCCAGAGGGAAATCTGTTTCCTGGAGGCAGGGAACAGGGAGGAAGCTGAAAAGGGAATCCTGAAAATCCTGGAGGAAAAGCAGGAGAGGAAGCCCATAATAAGGCTTAAGGTCAAGGGGGAATTCCCTGTGAAGGAGCTGAGGGAGAGGTTCGGGGGCAGGGCAATCCTGAGCCTGAAGAAGGAGGCCGGGGCTGTGGGGGAGCCTGAGGCCGGGGCCGTGGGGCTGGAGGAGCAGAG
>JAUXAV010000078.1 GCA_030619735.1 Candidatus Aenigmatarchaeota archaeon
GTCCAGGCCTTCCAGGTGTAGGAGTTGTCTGCGAAGCCGGTTTCTGTGTGCTCCAGTCTTGTTGCGTTGTAGAGGGCAGTGATTTCAGAGGCTGATAAACTTCTGTTAAATATTAAAACTTCGTCTATGGTGCCGTTGAAATTGGCAGAAGTGGAAGAACTATAATTTGCGCCAATCCATAAATCATAATTATTGGTTGGCAAATCTCCAGTATAACTAGTATTAGTTGCCTTTAAAACACCATCAACATACAAACTCATTTGAGAGCCATTATAAGTAGCAGATATATGGTGCCATTGTCCATCATTAATATCTCCACTGGCAGTAGCATTGTAGCTAATGCTGTTATTTATGATCAAGAATTCTCCGCCGTTTTTCGTGCTTAGGGCGTAGGGGACAATTGTTACTGAATCAGTCCAGTAAATTTCTGTTTCATAACTTTCTCCATTTTCATTTTCAGCAATAATCTTTGTCATATACCCTTTCTCAACAGTATCATGCACATCCCAGATATTCTGCCACGTTCCGTCATACTTTGTCCCCTCAATCAATTCCAAATCCAAAACATCAACACCTTTTTCATGAGGCATTTCTGCAATTACTGACCTAATTCCAGTTTCATCTCTAACATCAGCACTTACTAGCATTTCATCTCCTGGCCTGACATCACTTGGCTCAACATAAGCATTAGTGATTATAGGGTTATTATTTTCAGAATAATCAGTTATGATGTAATATCCTTCTGCTGCAATATTATTACTATTCACATCTATACTTTTACCATTATCATGGACAAGATAACCATCAGCAAAGAAATTATGATTAGAATCAAGAAATTTATCATATGTATCTATTTTATCTGAAGATAATTCAATTGAAACAACTTCAACACTTTCTCCTTGTTCATTCAAAAGAAGCTCACCAAGTTTTATATCTCTTGCTTTTTTAAATTCTCCATTTACCCAAATAGGATGATCTAATCCTGCTTTCAAAACATTATTAATAATAATATAATTTACTACATTATGCCTGGTCCCTATAACTTTTGAACTTACAAATTGTCTTGTAACTAAGTCAAGAGAAACAACATATTCTCCTATTTCTATATTCTCTATATTTTTATAATTTTTATCTGCCATTAAAATTTTTGTTCCTTTAGCAAGGCAAGGTGGTGGTGCTTGCAGTTCAAACACGGCATCGCTTTCATCGGTTACGCCTGCATCGTCTGACTTGGTTACCTTTATCAAATAATTGCTTGTAGCCGGACCAGCGGGAGTAACCCAGTTTGCCGAGCAAGAGCCGCCGTCACAGCTAGAGGCACCTACATTAGCCGAGCTCCAATCGTCTCCTGAATTGCTTGAATACTCTATGTCTACATTTTCTCCATCCCATCCTGTGGCAGTCCAAGTTATATAACCCGCATACATCGTACCTACCATCAAAGTCTCTCCTCCATCAGGCCGTGTCACAGTTATTGATGGTGCAGCCTTTGCCAAAATATACCTTGAATCAGAATATGATTTTATCCACGCTGAAATTGTTATTGCTTCTGTTATGTTTAGGCTGTTGTCATAACTTATATTTATAAAATCCCCAGCACCATCAAACTCAAACCCTTTCCCGAACTTGCCGTTGCTGACCTGGCTGGCATCTCCTACAGGGGTTCCGTTGTTTCTGTCCATGTAGTCCGTAACCCCGTCCCCAGAAGAGTTCAGGTCATCCATCCTCCACCAGCTGACCAGAGAGGAGTTAATATCCGCCACAATCATGCCCGACGAAATTGACGATTCCGACGAAGAGACGTTGAAAAGAACGGTTCCAGTATTGAAGTTGCTGTTGTTTAAGGGGGAGTCCACCGTTAAAGTGGGGTTGGTGGTATCAATCTGGACCTCTCTTTCTGCTGTTGAGACTATGTTCCCTGCAATGTCCTGGGCGTATGCTGTGTAGGTATGGCGGCCCTCTGACTGGTCGGTGAAGTTGCGGTAGGTGTATTTGGATGTGGTGTTGGCGTAAAGGGCCAGGATTTCCTCCGCAGACAGGCTTCTGTTGAAAATCATTACGTCGTCGATAGTGCCGTTGAAAAAATTTTGGGTATCATCATAAGTTCCAAATTTGGCATTATATGAGCCTCCTGCTAATAATTGCTTATTAGAACACGTTCCATCAAGTACACCATTAAAATATCTTTGGAAACAGCTTCCATTATAAGTTAATGTAACATAATACCAATTATTAATAGAAATTGTATTAGTCCAAGATGTTGTTGATGCATCCCCATGATTATAAAATTGTATGTTATTATTTGAACCTATTGCAAGAGCTAATGTTGAGCCAGCAGTTGCTCCTCTATGGATATTTATGATTCTATTCCCTAAATTTGCAGCACTTATAGTAGAAGGATAAACCCATGCTGAAAGAGTTATAGTTTGATTTTCAGAAGCTATGAAATTACTTGAAGCAGGCAAATCAACATAATCCCCATTACCATCAAACTCAAATCCCTTCCCGAAATAGCCGTTGTCAACCTGTACAGCATCATTAACCTTGCTCCCGTTGTTCCTGTCCATATAGTCAGTGGGGTCGCCCGTTGAATTCAGGTCATCGAAGCGCCACCAACTCACCAGGGAGTCGTCAAAATTGATTACAGCGGATATGTTGTTTGCGCTGTCCACTGCAGACACGTTCACATATATATAATTCTCCTTCAGGTAGGAGGCATTTTCAGGGGTGGAGGTGTTGAAGACTATTGTGGGGTAGGTGGTGTCAATATTGAGGCATCTTCTGGCGCTTACGCTTGAATTATCATCTCCGTCGTCTGCGGTCATATTCCAGCAGTAATTTCCATCAGAGAAGTTTATCTCCTTTGAGACAGAGGTGGTGGAGGTGTTCAGGGCGTCATTTATATAGATATAGTAGGTCAGGCTGTCCGAGTCATTATCCGAGGAGGCTGACCAGGTGAAGGTTACATTAACCGCCGGGAAGTTGGAGTTGTTTAATGGGGCTGTAAGGTTGGGGGTAGAGGGCTGGGTATTCCGGATTGTCAGTGCAGTGGAATTCTTTGCTGTCCCATTGGCAGTTCCGTCAAAGGGTATGACCTCGCATATCCAGCTCTCTGTTTTTGTGGTATTCCCTGAACCTATTACTGATTGATTCTCCAGGAAGTCCTGCCTTTCTGAGTCATTGTACCATCTTATTATGTTCAGGACCGTGTCAGTGTCATTGTCCGCCGTAGAAATGTTCCAGCATTTCAGATTGTCAGTGGTGTAGTTATTGGCAGAGGTTGCGTTCAGGATTGGGCTGGAATGGGTTGGCGGCTTGTTCAGGATGGTCAGGGCAGTGGAATTCTTCGCTGTGCCGTCCTCTGTGCCGTCATTAGGAGTGATTTCGCACTTCCATTCCTCACCTTTGGAGGTTTCATCTGCAACCATTAGGTTGGAGGAGTTCTGGTATAGAGCCCAGATTTCCTCTGCTGATAAGGCACGGTTGAAAATCATGACTTCGTCGATTGTGCCGTTGAAATTAGCATCCGAGGAATTGCTATAATTTGCACCAATCCATAAATCATAATTATTGGTTGGCAAATCTCCAGAATAACTAGTATTAGTTGCCTCTAAAACACCATCAACATACAAGCTCATTTGAGAGCCATTATAAGTAGCAGACATATGGTGCCATTGTCCATCATTAATATCTCCGCTGGCAGTAGCATTGTAAAAAGTCCCATTGCCTATTAAAAACTCTCCTCCGGCTTTTGTGTTGAGGGCGTAGGAGACATTTGTTTTTACCTCTGGTGGTGTATAGGTAGCGTAGATGGAGTATCGCAAAGGAGGCCACAAAACAGGAACAAGCGGGTCCGGCCAACCATCATATTCCTCAGCGTCATAGTAACCACCTCCACCTCCATCACCAGCGATTTGAGCAGTATGAGTTGCGTCAACACCATCTCCCCAGGCAGAAATGTAATAATCTTGGTCAGTTATTGATGGACCTGTTAAAAAATCATATATTTGCCAAGCGGAAGGTTCTGGATTGGTTATAAGAATTTCCTCTGTTATGCCGACTAAATTTTTGCCCGAATCGTATAATGCACATTTAGTATTATAATTGTTGGTACGTATGCTAACAGCGGCTGTGATTCTGATTCCTGTTCCAGCGCCTCCAGAACTACTTTTAAGGGCATAGATATAGCTTCCGATGAACTGAGTATTACCCGTACCTATGTCTTCAAATCCAAAACTTGGGTCAATCACAACAGGATAATCAGCGTTATCCAGCCAATCTTGGTTAATGGTTACTGTTAAAATCCCTTGTTCTTCATCTATGTGCAGTTCTCCCCAAATCCAATTATCTTCATTATCTTGCTCATAAACCTTTGGTCGGTAAATGTGAAATGCTTTACCCGCTTTATATTTATCTCCTTCTTCTTTTGTCTTGAAAAATTTATCTTGTGTTTTATGGTAAACAGCATAAGAACCAACAGCATTTTCTGGTTGAAATACTCTTTCTTCACCTCTCATATCTGGCTGGTAATAGAACTTTAATTCCTGTGTTTCTATATTAAAAGTAATAATATTGCTCGTTGGTTTTTCTTTTAAAATAGTTTCCCATTCCAGCCCGCCATTATCATTTATCTTTACATTATACTCTTTATCTTTCTTATCCTTTTCTTTAAACTCTTTTGGCTCTAAAGGATAAATATGATGCTCTAATTTATCTTCTTTCCATTTAACCTTTCCATTTTCCAATTCAAGGTTTGTGTCATAACTGGTTGAAGGAGTAATAAAAACATATACCTCTCCATCCCACTTGTTTAATTTCACATATGGCTTTGAATCTTTTTTCCCAATTTCAACAATCTCGTCATCCAGGGATTTGAAGGCGTATTTCCCTGATTTGGTTTTCTTTATCTTTAATTTCTCAAGATTTTCTTCTTTTTCTGTTATAGGGCTTGCATCATTTAATTCTGGCTCTGAATTTCCCATTGGAGGGTCTCTTGCCAGAATATACCTTGAAGCAGTATTTGATTTTATCCAGGCTGAAATTGTTATTGCATTTGTTATATTCAGGCTATTATCATAACTTATGTTTATGAAATCCCCATCACCATCAAACTCATAAGCGCCCCTGCCGTCATAGCCCCCTGTGGAGTTCCAGATGCCTCCCCCTCCGGAAGCTGTCAAAATTACGGTGCCGTTGTTGCCTAATCCTGAATAGTCCTTTGTGAAGTTGCTCTCGTTCAGGGTGCCGTTTCCTCCTGCCTCAAAGGGCATGTTCAGGACCGCAATGGGGGTGTTGTTTACATACCAGTTGTAGATGTTCTTTACATTGT
>JAUXAV010000250.1 GCA_030619735.1 Candidatus Aenigmatarchaeota archaeon
GCAGGTTGGGCCTCCAATGGCCGCTTGAAAAGAGTAAACGGAGTTTACGTCGGGCCTCCACGCTGCTCCGGACCCCACCTACGGTATATATGGAAATATATATATACCCTAGTCGTGGCCCCTCCGGATTGCGTCCATGCCCGACGTAAACTCCGTTTACTCTTTTCAAGCGGCCATTGGAGGCCCAACCTGCTTAGTATTTTAATCTATTCACAGGCCATGAATGGCCTTTGCGGGCATAAATGCCCGCCATTACATTCACTTAAGACTAATTTATGCGGGTTTTATTAAGAGCGAACGCCAGCCTATTTACGCCCCTGGAAGTTCTTCTGGTACCTCAGTCGGCTTGAGGAACTTCTTTTTTATTGTCAGATGAAGCTCATCTCCAATTACTTCTTGCTTTATTTCTTCCCACCCGAACCCTCTAATTAGATTGACTACCCTTTCAATCTCTATCTCTTTTGGATATTCAGGCATATCTTATTCACCCCCTTCCTTGAAATATCCTTTATCAGCGACCTTTAAAGTGAGCTCATGGCATTTGCTACAAACCTCTAAAGTTAGCAGGTCTTTATATTCCTTAGGGCCTTCACATAATTGACACATTTTGAAATATTTTTGCTCTCTTTTTGTCTCTGGGTGGGGGCTACCCCCCGCGCTTCTATCAGAGCTATAGCCCAAACCTTTTTTCCTATCCTCGACCCATTGTGACAGTACCTTAGCAGTTACCCCGTTGCTTATTGCAATATCAAGGTATTTGTTTAAATCCTTCTCGTTGTCTATTTTATTTAGTTCTATCGCTACAGAAGGAGAAATTTTCTTATCATGGACAGCTCGCTGAACCTGGGGAGCCATCTCTAATAATTCTATCCTGGTTCTAACAGTATTATGATCTTTTCCTACTTTATCAGCTATCTGCCGCAGGCTTAATTCATGAGTTTCATATAAATCTTTATATACCGCCCCTTCTTCTATGTATGTAAGCCCTTCTCGTTGCAGGTTCTCCGTTGCCCTGATTAATGCTATTTGTAGCCTAGTTAGGCTTTTTACAATACCATCTATTTTCTTCCATCCTAACCTTTTAGCAGCCAGCCAGCGCCTATGACCGACCACTATTTCATACTGTCCGTCTCTTTCTGAAAGTACTATCGGTTGAATCAATCCTACCTCTTTCATGCTTTCAGAGAGCTCAATAATACTGCCTTCTGGTATTGCTATCCTAACAGCTCCCTCAGGCTCAATTATAGAAGCTACATCATATTCCTTATAGTCCTGATTTTCTTGCTTTTTCTGCATCATACGCCTCTATTGTTACTGTCTTGTTATCCTTTGTGTATAGCATCAGCACCCTACAGTTAGCAAGGCCGGTTAAGTTAACCAGTCTTTTCGGTATCGTAACTAAGTACTGGTTCCTGTTTTTTACTAATTTCTGTACGTATATCATAGTAAAACAATATTATTGTAATACTATAATGCTGTCAAGATGGTTTTTTTCATACCCCAGGAGAACCCCACCCTTTGACATCTATCATCTACAAAGACCTCTCCATTTCTTTGAGGGGTGCGCCGCTTCGCGGTTC
>JAUXAV010000120.1 GCA_030619735.1 Candidatus Aenigmatarchaeota archaeon
CGGGGCCGCAGGCGTGGACTTTGGGATGGGCAATCGCAACAAGGATGATGTCAAATATGGTGGGCTTTTTGGAATAGTCCTGCCGATTCTCATTGCCGGGGGCCTGCCCCTTATCGCTGTTGCCGGAGCGCATGCTGCAAACCCTGAACTCGAGAGTTACACTTTCAGCGCAGTTATTTCCCAGCAGGGCGGATGGCTGGCCAGCATAATGTTTGTTCTCTTTGCAATCGCGAGCTTTGCTCCGGCATGCTTCAGCTCTTTCATCGCAGCCAACAGCATTGGTACGATGTTCCCGAAAGCCAACAAGATGAGGATGGTTATGATTGGCGCGGGTATCGCGATAGTGCTGGCAGCAACAGGTGTGGCGCTCAATCTTGTCGGGGTGTTCTCTATCATAGGGGCGTCGTTTGGTCCGATATGCGGCTCGATGACTGCTGATTACTTGCTGAGCAGGTGCAAGTGGACCGGGCCCCGGAAGGGAATCAACTGGGCAGGCTATATATCCTGGGCGGTCGGATTTACGGTAGCAATTCTGCCGATGGTCGGCGGGGACAGGTTCAGCTTTATATCGCCTGCACCGGTTATAGCCTTTATGATTGGCTTCGTGCTCTACGCGATACTGGCTGAAGAATTTAGTGGGCTGCTTGAGCCGGAAACAGTTGAGATGGCTTCGGGAGAGTAAGGCGTATGCAATTCAATTTGCTTCATCCCCTTTCGGGGGCTTAATGATATGGATTTTAAATTAAGGAGAATGACTATGAAGACACAATTGAAAACAGGATTAGTGATGCTGGTGATTTTTATTAGCCCAGCTTACGCGGTTGACTTTAACGCAGGGCTAATATTTGGGACAATCAAATACGCTGAGGAAGGGAAAGGAAGCAGTAAATTCCTGACTGGTTTTGGACTCGGACTGGCTTCTGAAAAGGGGGAAGGACTTACGGAAATCCTCGGATTTGGAAAAGAATATCAGGAATTCTTCGAGTTTGAATATCTGACAAGGGCCGAGCCAGGGGATGAAGACTTTAGATCACCCAGCAGTATTATCACCGTTTCCGGAGAAGTGACTCGTGATCTCTTCCAACTCAATAAGACCAAGATTTACGCGATTGCCGGGCTCAACTATAAAAAGATAGAAAGAACTTGCCCCCAAGAAGGCCTGGAAAGGCTCTGGGGGGATTTAAACATCGGTGAGGGTGATATCGGCCTCGGCCTGGAATATGAAAAGATTCGTTTTGAAGGCAGGGCCCTGCTGCCTTTCTGGACAGACATAGACAGCAGCCAAGAACTTGATGCAGAGCCGGGCTTTGGTGTTGGTTTATTTGTCCCATACAAAAAATTCGACATAGAATTCTCTTACAGCCAAATGAACATCAAAGGAAGCCATGACTCTCGGCTGGAACTATTGATGGTTAGGCTTATATACAATTTCTAAACGCTTTGAAACTGCACAATGACACATGGGACCGAAGTCGTAACTGAATTTTCCGGAAAGTTGCCTGCAGCCCTGCTGCAAAGAAAATGCTAATCCCAACAGGAGGGCTGCGGTTTTTTTTGTCTTTTGTTTCAAGGAGAAAAATAATGAGACTGAAACCTATTGCCTTATGTTTTTGCTTTTTGCTCTTAGTATTCGGTCTTTACAACCTTGTTTTATGGGTATCTGAGCAGGGAATGTCCTTTCATCTGTGGTGGAGCCCTGTAAGCTGTAAGCTCAATACCGGACTGTTTTTGTTGCTGATAGGCATCTTATTGTCGCTTTACAGAACCAAGTTTAGCAGAAGGATGCTATGGCTATGGTGCTTAATGTGTATTGTTACAGCTTCATTATTCACCACCCTTATGATGGTGGCAATCTCGCTGGGACACAGACCATAAATGAAAGGAGGTGCAAAGTGGTTGCTACGCTTCTTCTATATTCATGGTATTTCTGGGTGGGGGTGATATGGCTTGCGGGGATACCTGTGATAGGCATTCCTCTGTCAAGGCATATCCTTCCATTTGCGTCTGTACTGGAAAGGACGCCTTATGATAATGCAAGATGCTCAGTGCTGCGTATCTTTCTGGTTTTATTATGGCCTTTGGTGGTTGCCTCGGTGATTATAAGTTTTCTGAGGAGTTGATTATAGACCTGGAGCTGGCTCATTCAGTCCTCTGCTATTTAGCTGCCAATAGTGGATTAAAAACCTGGATGAGCCAGGCTCCCCTTTATTTGGGAAAGGAGGTATGCCTATGGTTTGAACTGATAGTTTAGCAAGGTTTATGATAATATTTTTACAATGCTAAGTAACGGATTGAAAACACTTTGTGTAAAGGGGAATATTATGTCTCAAAGTCAAAGTCAGGAAATCGCAAAACAGACCGAAACAGTGGATATGGAATCTTCGGAGTTCGCTCAGCTGGCTGAAGATCAGGCAGATGAGATATATAATGCGTTAGCTGATGAGCTCAAAAACAGGTCAGAGAGTCTTGCGGAAGCCGAAAAGGAACTGGCCGAACTGGAAGCTGCAGAAAGCCCTGATAATGAAGCAATCGCCGAGAAGACCGGGGAATGCGAAGAGGCTGCGGCAGAGTTGGCGAATCATGTGAATGATGGCCTGGTCATTGCCGACTGCATCACGCACAACCTTCTCCAGATAGGGAAAGACCTGGCGGCTGATTATGACATCACCGATGAAGGGTAACGGCTTTATAATGTCAGTCATTAAAGGGAGTAGTTTTGTTTTTACTCCCTTTACTTTTTAATTGTCAACTTAGCGGGAGTTCATTTTCCATAATATACCATTTGATTATTAGACATATGTCTAATCAGAAAGGGAATCAGCTCTTGCTCCCGTATTTCCTGAACCATTTTATTATGCTCCATCTGGAGACCTCAACCCCCTGCCTGTTCCTGAGCATCCTCTTTACCTCAGAGGAGGAATTGCCTTTCTTATAGAGCTTTACGGCTTCCCTTATTACCCTGGGGGAGAAGCGCATCCTGAGGAATCCGTCATCAGGTGTAAATTTCCTCCTGCACCTGGAGCATTTCCTTAATTTTTTCCTGCCATAACCCGTCTTCCTGTAACCCCTCCGGATTGAGAGGGGGCTACCGCAGTGGGGGCACTTCTCTTTTGCCATAAATATATTTAATCCCCTGTCTATTTAAAGGGATAAGAAAACAAATCATTCAAGCTGGATGAACAGCCACAGGCCATTTCAGGATTTCTTCAGCACCTTCAGCCCGCCCATATAGGGCCACAGGGTCCTGGGTATCCTGACAGAGCCGTCCCTCTGCTGGAACTGCTCCAGTATTGCAATCATGGTCCTGCTCGTTGCCAGGGCCGTATTATTCAAGGTATGGACAAAGCCCGCGGGCGGGGCTCCCTCCTTCTCCCGGTAGCGTATCTTCAGCCTCCGGGCCTGATAGTCCGTGCAGTTGCTGTTGCTTCCTATCTCCCTGTATTTCCCGTCAGCCATCCAGGCCTCCACGTCATACTTCTTGGCAGCCAGG
>JAUXAV010000232.1 GCA_030619735.1 Candidatus Aenigmatarchaeota archaeon
AGTATAGGCTTTGCAGTTCCCCCTAACTCCTCTACCCAACGGGAAGTGTTTGATTCCCTGGGGTATCCTCATCACTTCTGGCAGATCTTCAATGGAGCTTCAATAGATAAGCGTCACTTCTGGATACCAATGGGAACTCCACTCAGTTGGCAAGAAGCAGTGGAGGAATACAAGAAAGGGGCTCTTTACCTCTCAAAAGAAGTTATAAAAGCCTGCTTAGATGGAAGAGACCCCTCTATATGTGGAAGTATCTCATTTGCTTCCTGTACTGGGTATGAGTGTCCTGGTATTTCCCATTTACTGGCAAAAGAATTGGGGTTTGCTCCAGATGTGGTCTACACACCTATACTTGGAACGGGGTGTGAGGGTGGGTTCCCAGCTCTTAGGAGGGCTTCTGACTACACAGTAGCCCACCAAAAGCCCTCATTGGCAATAAGCTGTGAGATCTGCAGTGTATGTTATTTTCCTGAGGATGGGGCTAAACCTGATAAGACGCGTGATTATGAGCTTCTACGAGCTAATGCTATATTTGGAGACGGAGCCTCATCAGTCCTCATTGGGTTCGATGACGATCCGAAGCACCCCTATGTTATTGATTTTGAAAGCCACTTCAACCCTGATAACATGTGTCATCTTGGATTCCTTTGGCAGGATGGGAGGCTACGCTGTCTGTTGTCTCGTCAAGTACCTAAAATAGCCCCTCTTGGAGCTAAGATTGTAGTTGATAAGATACTCCAAAGGAATAACCTGGAGGTGGATGACATCTCCTGGTGGGTAATTCATCCAGGGGGAAAGACTGTGCTAGATAACGTTAGAGACGTACTTGATTTACCCGAGGAAAAGCTATCACTATCAAGGGAGGCTCTTAGACTTTATGGCAATTGCTCCTCTTCCTCCATAGGTATAGTTGGTAAGTTGTTAATGTCCGAGGATATCTGTCCAAATGATTACATTGTGGTTATTAGCCTTGGGGCTGGATTAGCCGCTGGGGCAACATTATTAAGGTTTCCGGGAGGTGAATGATGAATTTTCTGCCTAAAGGTCCCTGGGACAACTTAAGGAGAAAGGTGGAAGGGACGCTCGGTTTACCTACAGGTTCCACCGACCCCAATAGTAGCATTATAGAGGATCTGGAAAAGAGTCGTGAGGAAGAGATGAAAGCAGTAGGGGATTATGCTTCGAGAGCAGGAAGAGCTAGAAGGGCTGGGAGGGAAGATATTGCTCAAATGTATGAACACATTATGGAAGAGGAACGACATCATCTTAATGAGATTCTGGAGAAGATATGATGAGGCAGGAGGTAAAGGATGATACAGGTCAGTAGGCATAAAAACGTTACAGGGGTTGAAAGATTGGGCTTCTCCTCGTCCATTTCTTCCCCAGGTCCTGCGGTTGTTCTGTTTGACTTCTTTCCTAAGTTCCCACCCGATAGAGTCCACATGGGAATTGAGCGGAGTGGTAGGGGTCTCAGATGGGAATTGGGTCCATTTGAGGGGGCTATTCTGAAAAAGTTCAGTTATAGGGGGTAATTTATGTCCAAATTAAAAATTCATCTGTTTACGCTTCCACGGTGGTTCGCAGCACCATTCTTCGGCTCTAGCCTTATGATGGGAGTAATTCTAGCTGGAGGTGACCTCGCAACTATCTACCCCTGGGTAGGCCTTATAGCAGGCTTGTTGATCATGGCAGGAGGCCACTCCTTTAACAGTTA
>JAUXAV010000152.1 GCA_030619735.1 Candidatus Aenigmatarchaeota archaeon
CAGATAACCCCGGATATTCTTCCAAGGTATGTGGTGAACCAGAGCATAACAGGTAGCATAGCGATTACGCTTACAAACCCCATACCAGACAATTCAACCCTGGATGTGTATATAGGGGATTCCCTGGAAGCAGCTGAGGACCTTGCCCCATACCTGGATGCGCTCAAGCCGTATTCCTATGCCCTGAAGTTCTTTAACTATACAATCACTGCCATGGGAAACCTTTCAGCTAACGGGACACCCTGGGATAACAGCACAAAAATAGAAAACAGGAGTTGCAGGTATATGGAGAACTACACAATCAATTATACTGCAGGGGAACTGGAGACCATGCTCGGGGTTCCCGGGGACCTGGAGAACCTTACCTATTCTGTTGCCCCGGAGCCCCAGGAAAACCTGTATGCCAGCCTGGCGCAGAACCCTGATGGCAACTATACCCTGGCGGTTTACACAAACTCCACGGAATTTTCCAGCCCCCTGGATATTTCCCTGGCCCTGGATGACCTGAACATAACTGCCCCAGAAGGCCTTGGAGATTACAATATAACCTTTGAGGTGAAGAATGGTTCTATCATTTATTTCAGGGAAACACAGGTATTCGGGACATGCCCTGACAATGACAATGACGGCTATGCCCTGGAGGGGAGTGGATGTCAGCCGGAGGACTGCAATGATAAGGATGCAGGCATAAATCCCAATGCTACAGAGGTCTGCAATGAAATAGATGACAACTGCGACGGTCTGGTGGACAATGTCGGCGGTGGGAATTCCACTGAAACAACCCGGTGCCGGTGCTTTGGCGGAGCCACTCCTGCAACAGAAACATGCAACGGAATAGATGATGACTGTGACGGGACAGTGGACGGCATGAGCAGGCTGTGCTCCCTGAACTACTTGGGGGAATGCAGTGCCGGAACTGAAACCTGCACCCTTGGCATCTGGTTGGGTTGCCCGGGCCCGGAAGAGGAGATATGCGATGAAAAGGACAATGACTGCAACGGTGAAGTGGATGACGGGGTGATTAACACATGCACGGATTACTCAACCTGCGAAACATACAGCACATGCAACCCGTGCCCCAGTCCCCCTGCCGAGGTCTGCAACGGGCTTGATGACAACTGCAATGATGAAGCAGACGAGGGGTTTGAATGCGCTTCAGGCGAGACAAGGGCATGCAACAGCAATATAGGCGTATGTGTGGAGGGGACCATGACCTGTTCGGAGTGCTCCTGGGGGACCTGCGAGGGCTCTTACGGGCCCTTTGAGGAGATTTGTGACAATGGCCTGGACGATGACTGCGATGCTGAACCGGATGAGGATGACTGCATCAGGGATGTAAATATTCCCTGTCCCCATGGCATGATATCTGATTCCTGCAGGTGCGGCGGAAACCCATTTTCATTCGGATACTGCTGCAATGACGAATGGGGCCTGAAGAAGTGCGGCTTTGATTTTGGTGATATTGGAATATGGCTCATTATCGGTGGGGCTGCCATCCTGGTTGTGCTGAGCATAGTGGCCCTCCGTTTCAGGGGAAAGGGCAGGGTTACCTGGGAGGAGCTTTACAGCAGGTGGAGATGATAAGGGAATATAATATGAAAGATATGAAGGCCATATCCCCAATAATATCAATAATAATCCTGCTTCTCATAACCATTGCCATAGCCGGGGCGGGCTTTTCCTACATCTCTGTCTACTGGACCGGATTAATGAGCAAGCAGATAGAAATCCTGCCGCCCTACTGCACCAGCAACAGGGCAGTCATCACCCTAAGGAACATAGGGACCTCTGAGATAAACAACTCTGACCATGAAGCCATGCTCGGGCTCTTTGAACAGGACGAGAGCACGGTAGGCATGTGGCATTTTGACGAATCAGACGGCAACGCTTCACTGGATTCCTCCGGGCAGGGAAACACTGGAAGCATTTTTGGCAATACGGTCCTGCTCATGCACTTCGATGAAGACGGAAACGCCACCCTGGATTCCACAAGCTACGGGAACACAGGGACGCTTTACGGGAATACTGTCCTGCTGATGCATTTTGACGAGGGCTCAGGCAACCCAGAGGATTCAACTTCATACGGCAATCATGGCGACATTTCAGGCCATGAACCCGCTTGGAAAGCCTCCGGGTGCCAGTCCGGTAGCTGCCTGGAGTTTGATGGGGATGGGGATTATGTGGATGCAGGGAATGATGAGAGCCTGCAGCTTAACAACAGCCAGATGACGGTTGAGTTGTGGTTCAAATTGTCACATTCTATTCCGGATGGAGGAGATGGAAATCAGTATTATCTTTTAAGAAAAGACGATTGCTTTATAGATGAGATTTCAATTGGAGGAATAGGAAATATGTATGCAGGTGGGGGAGATGAAATCCATGCTGATGGATATATTGAATTACCTGGTGGTGGTACTGGAAGATGGGAAATAGGCTATAATACATCGGGTTGGGACACTAATTGGCATCATCTGGTAGTAACCTATGATGCTACTGAAGGAAAACCAAATATTTATCTTGATGGGAAAAATAAATCAATAGATATATATGCAACAGATACAGGAACTTTCGTTAACACTGCTGATAGCTCTCTTTACATAGGGGTGCACGTGCATACAGGACAAGAGGATTGGGGCAATTTCTTCAACGGCTCCATCGACGAGGTCGCCATCTACTCCAAGGCCCTTTCCCAAGAGGAGGTAGAAACTCTCTATGAAGCGGGCAGGGCGAAATTCATAGAGCGCAAGCCAGGCAAGTCAGGCAATGGGATAGAGTTTGATGGTGACGGGGATTATGTGGATGCCACAAAAATAGGGGTATGGAATAATATCTTTGATGATGACAAAA
>JAUXAV010000308.1 GCA_030619735.1 Candidatus Aenigmatarchaeota archaeon
GGGAGGTCTGTCTCCATGACCCTGACTATTCCTACAAGCTCCTTTTCTGGTTTCTTTTCCAGCTTTTCCTTTTGTGGTTTTTCTGCTGCCCCTTTCTCCTCTTTTGGAGCCTCTGCCTTCTCTTCCCTTTTGGGAGCTTCCACTGCCTCTTTTGGAGCCTTCATCTCTTCCTTTGCTTCCTCTTTGGGCTTTTCCTTTGCCATATCGCACCTAAAGCTGTTCGGTAGAGGATGCCGCTAAAAATTAGCGGTCATACCCCTTACCAATTAGTGAGGGATCCTCTGACCATCAATGGTTAGTTAATTGGTTTGTAAGTAATATAATAATTAAGTATATAAATGCTTTTAGCAAAAAACTATCCATGACGGTCAGGATTACAGGAAGCAAAACAGCGGATCTTTATGCGGAAAAACGCGGGAATCCTAATGCCAACTGGTACAGGGACCTTATTGGCCAAGAATTAGATACTATATATGTGGATATTGGTGTATTAAGGGTTGTTAGCAGGCCTCATTTTCAAAAATTTATATTCTCAGATGACTGTGAAATTGTGCATAAATAGTAAATCATAAGCTTGTATTTCATATACTTACCATCAAAAAATTCTGCGCTCTAAACCTATTTTAAACCCCTGGGTTAATCTATTTAATATGCTTGATATCGCCCTCAGGAATATAATGAGGCAGAAGACCAGGACCTCCCTGACCATCCTGGGCATAATGATAGGGATAGCCGCTATTGTTGCCCTGGGCTCGGTCTCGGAGGGCATGAACAGCATGGCGCAGAACGAGATGAAGCTCATTGCAGGGAAGATAATAGTTATGAAGGGTGAGGGAGAGGGCATAGGCGCCATGATAGCCGGCATGATGGGCTCCGAACTCGATGAGGAGGACATAGAGGTTATAAGGGACGCCCCTGGGGTGGAGAGGGTGGCTCCCATGCTGATGTATATGGAGAGCATGGCCATATTTCAGGGGCCTGAATGGTTCGTGGTAGGCCTGGACCCTGAGAACCTGGGGCTCTTCATCGGGGGGAATATAGATATGGAGGACGGCAGGGAACTGGAGGAAGGGGATACGGATGTGGGGGTTGCAGGATATGATTTTGCTGACAAATATGACCTGGGGATTGGGGACTATTTCACTGTGAAAGAGATGTCATTCGAAGTAGTGGGGATTATAGAGAAGACTGATATATCTGATGTAGATGACGGTATGATT
>JAUXAV010000174.1 GCA_030619735.1 Candidatus Aenigmatarchaeota archaeon
TCGACCAGCTCTTTTTCAAGCTCCACGGGAATGGCTTTGTGAAGATAAGCTCGCCAGGAGTTGACCCAAACCCTCTTCAGGTCAACATCTATATTCGCCTGGCCGAGGGCATTCCATACCCATACCAGATCAGTGTGATCGCCGCTCCAGACAATACGAGTGGTTAGGGCGATCCTTTCTGGTCTTATCCCTATTAGCCGGCCAAATTCCTCAAACATCTGCCTGGGAGTAACACCTTCGGCTATCATCGAGGGGGGAACAAGGCCAAGCCCCAAGGCCTTTTTACCCTCCTCAGTTATAATCCAGCCTTCCTGACTATCACCCTCGACATAGCGTTTGCCTTTCAGCCTCGTCAACTGCTTACGTGTCCCCTCTCTTCCTGCCTGAACTTTTTCAGCCAGGTCAGCCGTGCTGATGGCTGTCTGCTCGGTGCTCAATTTTCCAAGTAATTCAATTTCAGTTGCCATATTAATCTACCTTCCTCAGGCTGATAAACTTAAAGGGGGCTGTCAGATTGACAGCCCCCCTTTAAGTTGCCTTATTGTGTTGTTCTAGCTATAGCAAAGCACAAATCAGACAAAAAGTCAAGACTGGTCTGGTATAAAGGCAAGACTAGTCTTGAGCATTTGCCCTTTCAGCTACGAGACAACCAGACAGACATGCCTTGAGCATTTCCCTTTTTGCCTATAAAAAGAAGCAAGACAGACAAAAATCCGAGAGTCTGCGGCTTCGCTGCCTTGTCAGTCTGGAGAAGCGTAAAGCCTTTGTAATTTGGCTTTTCACGGAATAGGTTATATAATATCCTTAAGGGGGGCTGACATGAACTCTCAGTTTGTCAGCCCCTTTTCTATTAGGGCAGGAGAGGAGGTAACAACTATGGACTTGTTAGCAGTGATAATGAACATTGTGAATCGTGTCCCTATTGAGAGGCTCTTATTTCGTCCCCCAGACCACACCAAGGCAATAGAGGACTTCGCCAGGAGTCTACCCCCCACTGAAAGCCCAAAAGAGGCACCCCCGGAGCAAAAGACAACCGTTACCACCAAGACCCCAGAAAAAGTGGCTCAGGCTGTCTCTACCAGCGTTCTGGAGCGACCTGGGCTAAGCACCGAGGAAACCGTTGCCTATCAAAACAGGGAGATTGGCAAGCAGCTATTGGCTATGGAATCGCACTACGCCCAGAGGATGAGAATTGCTGGTACTCCCTGCGACTGCGGAGCAACCAAACACCTGCTTTACATGGAGCAACTCTGCCTGGAAACGATACCTATGGTTAGTGCCCCGTCAACCTATGAGGAAATCATTAGCTGGATTAGAGAAGCTGAGCCCAAAAGCACTGAGGCTGCCGTCCGGAGTGGCAAATATGACCAAGACTATCCTGTCTTGTCTGGTCAGGCACGGGAATTTAGAAAGAGGGTAATGGGCACCCTCTCACCGGCTGCCATGATAGAGTCTAAAGCACCGATTACCCTCGAGGAGGCCAAGAAACTGGCTGCCGAGGAAGCAGCCAGGGAGATAGAGAAACGATGGAAAGAGAAGAAATAAACGAGATAGTCGCAAAGGCCGCCGATAAGATAGAAAAATTCTGTGCCTTCGAGGATATCAAAGACCCAGGGGTAATCGCAAAAATTCGTGGGCGCTTAAGAGCAGAAATCGTTTTAGCGCCAGTAGCCCCCGACCGTTGCTACACCGAAAAAGAATTGATGGATCTAACTGATAAAATCATTGAAGTGGAGAAGGCTGTGGCCGCGGGGTTGCCAAATGAATTGTATGACATGTTTATAAATGTAACCGATGTCGATGTTGGCTGTGAAATATGCGAAAGACATGCTGTTTGGTTAGCACATGAAGGAAAGGATTACGCTAAAAAGGATATCCAGGAATGGGCTGATGCTATAAAAGATAGGATTGACCGCCTTACTGAGGAAGAACTGGAGCAGCTCCATGTTAAAATGTTTCTGGAAGTCCCTGAGGAGAAAGGGGGTAATCCAATGACGCCAGAAGAGATAGGCGAGATAGCCACCAGAACCGCCGATAAGGTGCTCGAGCGGCTATGATAGAACCAAAAGCACCGATTACCCTTGAAGAAGCCAAGAAACTGGCTACCGAGGAAGCAGCTAAGGAGGTGGAAAAGAGATGGCAATCTCAAGAGAAGACATAGGCAAAATAGCTAAGGAGGCCGCTGACAAGGTTATTGAAAGTCAGGGGAAATGTGTCTCTGCTGGAATGCAATTGTTTGAGGCACAGCAAGGCTACAGAAAGGCTACCCCGATAATATTCCGAGCTAATTTGAAAGGTTTAGTATCGGCAGAGGACCTAAAGGTCCCACATTCTGAAGCCGCCATACACGTAGGAGCAGCTGGCAAAAATATAATCGCCTTCAGTTTAGTTGGCGAGTCGGCTGCTTTTGTTGTTTATGATGATGGTGAAGGGAGGTGTGGATTTACCTTTGGTCTTGAGGGTGAGCT
>JAUXAV010000209.1 GCA_030619735.1 Candidatus Aenigmatarchaeota archaeon
CTTACCGCGCCTTGCAGACGAGGAGATGAAGGCTAAGAAAGCCGCCTACGTGGCTGAACATGGTTATTATATCTCTCCGCCCAAGCTTTCAGAGGTAATTCATATCAGATTCCACAAAGAACCAGGTGATGATGAGTTCGATCGTTACAAAAAGGCAAGGCGCCTTTATTATCTAATTGACAAATACCCAACATCAAGGTCAGTCCCCACGTGGAAGAAAGAACGTGACGAGCTCATCACGCCTTCCCGGTATTATGATATTGCCGATCTAATGCAGACTAAGCGCGACCGCTACAAGCGAATGTTGGCATCACCCGCCCCGACCTGGCTCACAAACGCGGGGAGCGTCATGACGTTTATGGACGATGTAAACGATTTTGCCGGTACATTAGGGGTTATTTGCAGGATAGCGGCCCGCTTCGCTCCCAGGGTACTTAGCAGATTTTTTTTAGGTCCGGCCGGTTGGATGTTTCTTATAGCTGATATATTCGGCCTGTTAATGAGCTTATGGAGGTTGCCTATAACTTGTTTTGCAGGGAAAAGGATGTTTGAGAAGATAGGAGATTACAACCCTTTTTCAAAGAGTTCAAAGGCCCGGAGAGCTAGAAAGTTAAGAAAGGTTCTCCCGGGTAAAGGAGAATTGATTGAAATGGCGCAGGTTACTGATCAGTTATTTGGGATAGGTCTTTGCCTGGGCCCCTTAGTCGGTTTCGCTCAAGACATAGTAGCGGGCACAGTCCGGACTATCAGAGGCGAAAAGGTATCCTGGCGCAGACCACCGCCCAAACCCCGCAGTCACGAACAGAACGCCTTCAACGTGTTGAAGTTCGCTCAAGTCGTAGGGTTGGCTAGTGACGAGTTCACAGAGGACGAACACTGGATGATCTACACTTGCCTTAATGGAGCTACCCAGGTTATTAAACCTTACCGGGAAATGTGGGATCCCTTTGATGAGGTTGAAGGGCTTGACAAGCTTCTTTTTGAGGCCCCTATACCTAAATACGCTACAACAAAGGCTATCCTGGAAGAATTTGGAGCCGCTCCCGAGGCAAATATAGGTTGGCCAGGTCTTAATAAAAGGCTGGCCACCGCAGATGAATTATGGAATTTTTACCAGGGATCCGCAGCGGAAAGATTTATGAGTTTTTGTGTCCGGAACAGACGCAACCCCCTGGGATCCACAGGCGCACAAAACGCCTTTGAGTACGCTAAGAATATCCTGTTGCTTACTGAAGGTTATGAAACTGTAGACGAGGAATATACACCCGAGATGGAAGGCTGGTATAATTATCTTGCTAACGGTTGTGTTATCCATGGCAACCCGGCCGCTTTCAGGCTTGGATCATTCAGGTTCCAGGAGAGCTATCACGAGTTTGGAGGCAAATTTTGCAAGGTGGTTGTGTCCTGTATCCGCCCCAGGAGACTATTGTTTGGAGCGGCCAGGCGAGGTATGTATATTCAGACCCGGACTTGCCGCCTTTGGTTCGATACGTCCTGGGCGCTAGGTGACTGTAAAGACCATGTTATTCAAATTGAGTTCGGTGAGCTCACAGACGAGGCAATGGATTTAATTTCAATGGGAGTTTCAGAAACGTTTGTCAGGTAGTACACCCGCCGAGAACCAGACCCTTGCTCTTGTATGACTATGCTACAGGCCCCCGAATTTGCCCCTGTTTAAAATTTAAACATAAAACCCGCATAAATTAGTCTTTTAAGATATGAATGTAATGAATAGATTAAAAGACTAAAAAGGTCGGGGCTCCACGCTGCTCCGGCCCCCACCTACGGTATATATGGAGATATATATATACCCTAGTTGTGGCCCCGCCGGCTTGCGTCCGTGTCCGACATGACTTTCAGCCATTCTCTTCGAGCGGCCACTGTAGCCCCGAACTTCTTAGTCTTTTAATCTATTCACAGGCCATGTCTGGCCTCTGCGGGCATAAATGCCCGCCATTACATTCACTTAAGACTAATCTATGCGGGTTTTATTAAGATCGAACGCCGGCCTATTTACGCCCCTGG
>JAUXAV010000153.1 GCA_030619735.1 Candidatus Aenigmatarchaeota archaeon
GGGACCATCCTCTTCTTCGCCCCCACTGAACCAGAAGTGGAAATCCCCTGGAACCTCTGCAATATCTGGAGCAGGCAGATTAGAATAGCAACATCCTATGCTGCTGCCCCAAAGGATTTGGAAGAGGCCCTGAAGCTAATACAGGAGAAAAAAATCCTTGTCAGGGATATGGTCACCCACCGCTTCCCTCTGGAGGAAGCAGGCAAGGCCTTTGAAACAATGGCCTCAGGGCAGGATTCCCTTAAGGTAATAATAGAGCCAAAATAGGCTATTTCAGCACCTTCCCTGTCTCAGCGTACCAGAGATAGATGTCCAGCTCCGCCAGGCTGAGGCCTGATTTCTCCGCTATTTTCCTCAGCAGCTCCTCAATCTCCAGGTATTTTCTCTTGGTCAGGGTTTTCGGCCTCTCAATCAGCCCCTCCCTCACAAGAAGGTCCAGTATATGGAAGTCTATTATTGCTAAATCCAGGAAGCCTGTGTTCCTGAGGAAATGGCTGGCCTCCTTCCAGCCTAAACCTTTCACATTCTTTACCAGCCATTCCCTGGCATCCGGCCCGCTCCTGGATTTCAGGCCCTGGAGGGAATCCATATGCTTCCTTGCCTCGGAAATATATTTGGCCCTTACATTGGGGTAGCGGTGGCCCAGAGCCTTTAATTTTCCTGCCAGCTCCTCCTCCGGCAAGGTGCAGAATCCCTTTCCCATCCCCTTCTGGATTCTAATCCCGCCCTCTGCGCTGTAGTTGGCAGTGAGCAGGCAGAAGCATAATTCCTGGAACAATTCCTCAGGGGGCCTTTCCCTTCCGAACTCCTTCATCCGGGCCTCAACCAGCTTCCTGGCACTGCCCTTCTTCAAATCCCTGATAAAATCCAGAAAATCCTTCATTATTATTCCTTGTTTTTTTCCAGCTCTTTCTCTATCTTTTCCCTGTCAAAGCCCACGATAAGCTTGCCGTTTATCTCAATCTGGGGGACGCCCATCTGCCCTGATTTTGCGACCATCTCCTGCGCTGCCTTCTGGTTAGAAGAAACATCTATGTCCTCAAACTCAATCCCCTTCTCCTTCAGGAAGTCTTTCAGCATGTGGCAGTGGGGACAGGTGGGGGTGGAATAAACCTTAATCTTTGCCATGATTATATTTTACCTCCTGATTTAAATCTATCCGAACCTTCTCAAAAACTCCCCTGACCTCATCACTATTATTCCCCGGAATCCGGACTGTTCCAGCAAATGGTGGTCATTAGAAACTATAATTCCCGCATTTCCGGACATGGCGCATTCAAAATACTTGTCATCATCCGGGTCCTCACATATCCTTACCCTCTCTTTGGGCTCCTTTACCAGGACAGCCCTGGCATAGAACCTTATAATCTTGTCGATAAACGCCCTGTCCGGCCTGACCTTATCCAGGATGAACAGGTTCTCCTTCTTTATCCCCCTGGTATAGAATGCCACGAACTTCCCGTCTATGCAGGCATCCAGGATTTTGTTGGAGCTGGAGCCAGGGTTCCATCTTCCGGCTATTATCAGGTTGGTGTCGATTACAATACGCATACTACTTATAAAATTTACTGATTATTAATTCTTATGCTCAGGGCAGCGCTTCTTGACGGGGACGGCGTGCTGGCGAATTCAGAGGGGATTTACCAGAGGGCGGTCAATAAGGCCCTTGAACCCTACGGGATTGTAATAGGGGATGACGAATATGCCCAAAGATGGATAATTGACGGAACGGGCACGGTGGGTGTGATGAGGGACTATGAGCTGGCAAATCGGGGCGCCAGGCTGGATGAGCTCAGAAAAATACGGGATGAAATATTATATGGCCTTATAGATGGGGAGCTTGAGAGTATAGAGCATGCGGGGAAGCTTGTGGATATGCTGCAAGGGATGTGCCCCCTGGGCCTGGTCTCAATGGACCGGAGGGAATGTGTCAAAAGAAAGCAGGAGAAGGCCGGCTTCTGGGACATCTTTAAGGTGAGGGTGACGCTGGATGATGTCAGAAAGAACAAGCCCGACCCCGAATGCTACCAGCTGGGAGTGGAGCAAATGCGGGTGATAGTCCCTGACCTCATGCCGCAGGAGGTCCTGGTGGTGGAGGACAACCCCTCCGGCGTAAAATCGGCAAAGGGAGTGAAGCCTGGCGGATGCAGGGTAATCGCTTATCCGAACAACTTTACAAAGGACATGGAATTTCCAGGGGCTGACAGGATTGTCTACAGCCTGGCAAAGATTAACGAGGAGATGCTGCTCAGCCTGTTTCCCGATTGAAACAATTTAAAAAGAACCCAGCCCATAATTTAGTATTGATGTTCTATGAAGCCCAAGCTTTCCGGCAAGAGATGGCTGAAGGACCTGGAGAAGCCCATATACCAGGAATGGAAGCAGAAGAGGCTCTACTCCTTCAGTCCAAAAAGCGGGAAGCCTATATTTTCAATAGACACCCCCCCGCCCTATGTGAACACCCCTGTTCATGTGGGCCAGGCAACCACCTATGTTTTAATGGACATGTTCGCCAGGTTCAGGAGGATGACCGGCTTTGAGGTATTGTTCCCCCTGGGCCTGGACAGGAACGGTTTGCCAATAGAGATGGCTGCTGAGAAAAGGTTCGGGGTGAGATTAACAGACATACCCAGGGCAAAGGCCCTGGAATACTGCGAAAGGGTCCTGCAGGAGGCCTCCCTGGCATCAACCGAGACCTTCCTTCGGTTAGGGATAGGCTTCAATTCCTGGGAACTTGGGAATGGTATAGGGGATGTCTATTACACGGATTCCCCTGAATACCGGAGTTTAACCCAGGAAACATTTATCGACCTCTGGAACAAGGGCCTGGTTTACCAGGCAGAGAG
>JAUXAV010000183.1 GCA_030619735.1 Candidatus Aenigmatarchaeota archaeon
ATCAACTGGACGAATCCGCCGGATGCAAGTGGAATTGCCGGGGCATGGTATAAGTTAGGAAGTGTTCCTGATTCTTCTGAGGATGGGACATATACCACATCTAAACCTTGCAGTGTAAACGCAACCCTCGAAGGTGGAGAACCCCTCTGGGTCTGGTTAGAAGATAATGTGGGCAATGTAAATTATCAAAACAATAGTTTTGTAACCTTGAGATATGACTCGACCCGTCCAACTGGTTCGGTCGCCTCCTCCCCGTTATATAGTGATACACTTTCTTTCACAGTGAACTGGACTCAGGGTTCTGATGAGGGCGGTTCTGGTCTGACTGGAAAGTATGATGTGAAGGTGAAGGATGGAACAGGTTCCTGGGTAGACTGGCTCACAGATACATTAACAAATTCTGCTGTATATACCGGTGCTGATGGATATATCTATTACTTCGAAGCAGCGGCGAGGGATAGCGCCGGTAATGTAGAATCATTCATCGGAACGGGTGAATGCAACACAAAGGTTGATACGAGCTCTCCCTATGTAGCCTTAACCTCACCTGCGGGGGGCGACACAGGTATCCCTGTGAATACGAATATAGTTATCACATTCTCAGAAGATATGGATACCACCACATTCATTATAACGAACTTTACTGTGGTTGGCAGCGAACATGGTGAATACAGTTTCGCGTTGACCCAGGATAACCTGAACAGTGTGACATTAGACCCATCTTCAGATTTTGCCTATTCTGAAAGTATAGATGCCACGGTCAAAAAGTGGGTTAAGGACCTAGCAGGCAATGAGATGACGGACGATTATGTCTTCTCATTCACAACCGCCTCATTTACGGACGGGCAGCCTCCAATAACATTCAATGCTTATTCGGACCCGAACCCGACAGAGCCTGTAGCCTACCTAACCATTACCGCTTTTGTGAGCGATGCAGACTCGGGTGGCTCAAATGTAGTAGGGGCTGAATATTTCGTTGATACGATTGGTGTCAATGGAGATGGGTATTCTATGACGGCACAGGATACATTCTTCGATGAGCCATCGGAGGATGTTATAGATATTCTGGATGTCGAACCTTTAGCATGGTCTGTGGGCGATACACACTGGATATACATTCATAGCAAGGACGGACCAGGAAACTGGGGTGGGTTCGATTCCGTAGAGATTGTGGTGAAAAACGATGATGATGGGCTCCCACCCTCTTTCTCCAACTTTTTACCCGATACCGTAACGGATACAATGAGTTTCTACATAGAGTGTAAAATCACAGACACATCAGGGGTCTACGACGAGAAGACAGGTTCAACCGGACAGGGCGTCTATTTGCTCTGGGATAACGATGGAGATATTTCTGAGGGTGCGAAAGAAGTGCAATTAGACTCGACGGAGTCGAACTTTTTCAAAACCGACTCGCAGATCCCTCCTCAATCAGCAGGTTGTGACTTTGTCTATGAAATCTATGCATACGATGATGATTTCGACACAGAACATCCACACGATAGAACAAAAGGTTCAAGCGGTCTGAAGAGAGTGGTGATAAAGGAGGTGAAAGGGCCAAAGACCACAGATGTGGTTGCTATACCAAATCCTACAGAGGGGGAGACCTTATTAGTTATAACTGGTGTAGTGTCCGACAGCACACTCGGAAATTCAATAATTAAAGGTGCAGAATATTTCATAGATGTGACCAGCATCGACAGCACCGGAACTGCAATGAAAGCAGAAGATGGAGCATTCGATGGAGTGAAAGAAAATGTGGTGGATACTTTAAACATATCGAGTTGGTCTGTCGGGGATACACATAAGATATTTGTTCATGGAATAGATATCTGGGGCAACTGGGGCGGGTACGATTCTGTAGATGTTGTCTATAACCCTGAGTTATCCTTCACTATAACGGTCACCCCAGATACGGTATTGGAGGTGGGCCAAGATGGAAAAATTAAGGCGATAGCAAATGTACCCATATTAGGTGTGCCCGTGTGTACTGTTTCTACGAGTAACGGGGGAAAATTCGAGGTTATTATGAGTTTAGATACCCTCAGAATATATACAGGAACATTCTCTACAGTGGGTAAAAGTATAGGAGAGGCGACCGTTACAGTGAGTGGAGTTGATTCGGTGCTTGGGAACACTGGTTCAGACAGCGCTATTTTTCAGATAGAAGCACGGGGGGAGTTTTTCCCTTCCGATTCGGCATTTGTTTACCCAAACCCTGCGCCTATTAAGGAGAAATATGGAAACAAGGTTTACTTCAGTTATTTCGTGAACCAGAATGCCTATATGGAGATAGATGTATTCACACTCG
>JAUXAV010000155.1 GCA_030619735.1 Candidatus Aenigmatarchaeota archaeon
GAAATTCTCGATCTGGTGCGATGTGCCGAGAGGGAAGGGATTTTGGCAAGTGAGAGGAAGAGAGAAAATAGCCCTAGAGGGGGAAATAAAAAAATAGATTCCAGCTTTTCCCTCTCTAGGGCAAAAGAGAGGAGAGGTAGATATGCCACGATACAGAATCACAAATCGGGTAATAAAAGAGACGCAAGAGGTGGAGGCCCCTTATGCACAGGTGGCCTGCGAAAAGCTGGGCTGGATGATAGGTAATTGTTATGTCAGGTGCATAAGGGAAGGGCCGTTTAGTGATATTAGCCAGAGGGAGGTGATAAAATAAAAACCACAGGTGGTGGCAAAAAAGCGGATGGGGATGCTGGATTGGTTGCCCCTACAGGCAGGCTCCATCCAGGGGAGCATAAAAAGCAAGAAGATAAAACCGAGTTAAACCTAAAGGAGGGGAAAATGGCAGAAAGTGAGGATTTACTGAGCATTATCAAACAGACGGAAGAGAGAACCAATGAGAGAAGGGGCATTCTCGCTGCACCCCTGACTGAGGACGAGAGGAAGGCGAAGAGGCTGGCAAATGTTCATCTCAGAATGCTCGAACAGTGGAGACTGGTAAGATGGCTGCTTGAGCAAAGCGTGCTTCAGAATATCATAGACACCCTCACACAGAATGTCGAGCTGGACCAGGACGTAAAGCAGGCTTTGGCGATAGAGATGTATGGTCTTATCGTCCAGCCGACTATGGAATCATTTGGATTGATGAGGGCAGCCAATGAGGCGGTCTATCAAGAATTTGCGGAGCTGGGAGCTAAAATCGACAAGCCTGAGACACCTACCCTAGATGCCATCCTGAAGGAGATCCAAAAGAGGGTAAGCGCGGTAACAGAACAGAAAAAAGGGAGGATAAAAAAGGAAATAGCGGAAGCGTAAATGCCCCTGACCAATAAGCATGAACAAGTGGACAGAGTTCTTTTTGGACAGACGATACCAGAAGTCCATAGAATGCTCGACAGGGATCGCGACAATTTGGGTGGGCATCATCGGGTGCTCACCCATTCTCTTGCGACTTTGGAAAAAATCTATAGGAAATTTGGAATTTTCGGGTACATATTGGGATTAGTGCATATCGGGCTTGACTATCGCCTGCTGGATGAGAGCTTATTCTTGAGGCAGGTGAAATGTCCAATCTGCGAGAAGCCTTTCAGTAGCCAAAAGGGGCTGAAAATTCATATCGGAAGAGTTCATAAAAAGGTGCGAAAGGGGGGGAGGTGAGGAAAGGTGATAAATACCAAAGTGCCCTCAAGACTTAACAAAGATTGTCCTGATTGTGGAATTAAACTAATAGAAGTGAGATGGGCAGAGGTACCTGAAGAGTGTAGATCACCAAATAGGCGAAATCCGATGCACATGTACCCTAAACTGATTTGTGAAGAGGGAATAGATAAAACTTATCACGAATATCGCTTTGTCTGTCCAGAATGTAAAAAGGAATGGGTTTATAACAGTTTATCGAGAGAATTTTGGGAAGTTCCTAAAAATGCTCAATTCTACTATTCATGGGAGAAAGAACTTTTAATTATCAGAAGACCTAAAAGCAAATATAAAACGGGAGCTTCCTACCGGCTAAGGAAAGGAAAGCTCCCTGAAAGGAGCAAGACCTTGCAGGCTAATACCCCTTCCAAAGGTGAAAATAGCAAATGGGTAAGAATCAGTCAAGCCGATGTGGCCACAATCAACAATGCCTTGGCCATCATCTCTGGCTATGCTCAAATACTGGCAAGACAGGCATATATAAGGCCAGAGGACAGGAAAAAGCTGGAGGAGATCGTCAAGCAGGTTGAGAGAATAGCCAAACTATTACCTAAAGCAAGAATGAGAGGAGGTGAGGAAAGGTGAATTATGAAGAAATCAAGGAGTTGCTCGACTTACAGAGGAAGAGGCCCAGGGAGAACAGGTACAGGAGGGAAGACCTGCTGGCAATGAGCGAGAGCCGCGACCCCTTCTATGCAGGGCAGCCCAACAGGAGAGAGAAGGCCGAGTGGTTCGCAAAGATCTGGAATGAATATGGAGGGGGGGGGCTACCATCTTCGGCGGCTTCACTATAAGATACTTGGGCTTGTGGTCAGGCCCGATGGAAAGCCCTACCAAAACACAAAGGATGATTGGAATCTGCTGAGTGATGGGTCCATAAATGCTAGGCATCTTGGCTTGGTGGCCTATGATGCCTTCGTGGACCGGCGGAACCCGCCACCCAAGGTAGAGGTAGAATACTCTGGAGATCCTCTGTATTCCCTGGAAGGGGGAGTTAGCTCCTCAAGAATCGAAGACCTCTACCCAAGCGCATGGTATAACTGCAATCTGATGGAATTGCGCCAGCACCACATCGAGGTCTGGGCGGAAAAGAGCACGATGGACGACATCCTGATCCCCCTGTGCAGAAGGTATGATGTGTTTCTGCTGACTGGCGCAGGGTTCGAGTCCCTGACCCACATCAACCATCTGCTGGAAAGGATAGTCCGGCTTGAAAAGCCCTGCCGGATATTCTACATCAACGACTACGACAATGCCGGGCAGTTTATGCCCCGCCAAGTCAGCCGCCAGCTTCAATATCAGATAGAACGGAGAGATCTGCAAAATACAGTTGATATAAAGCTGAAGCCGATAATCCTCCTGAAGGGGCACGTCCAGAAATACGAGCTCCCCTCTTTTCTAGGGAAAAAGCAGACCGAGCTTGACGCTCTCGAAGCCCTGCATCCTGGGGAGTTTGAGAAAATTGTGAGGTCCTATCTGGATAAGTACATAGACCTCGAGCAGGCCAGCGACTTTGAAGGAGAAGTGGAAGAAAAAGCAGGCGAATATAAC
>JAUXAV010000244.1 GCA_030619735.1 Candidatus Aenigmatarchaeota archaeon
GGGCCTGCCCTGCGCCCGAAAGTGGCCTTACACGCCCCCCTCCCACGTCACCGAGGGCACTCTCGCAGCCAGGGCCATCTTTGGCGCCATCAGTCAGGGCTATTCCCTCCTTGGCGACGGCCCCCTTCAAGCCTTCCAGGAAGATGCCGCCGATCAGACCCGCACGGCCCGCGACATCTACATGACCGCGGTCTATGGCCACCTCCACGAGCGAACCATCCCGGAACCACCACCACCCCCGGGGGAACAAATGTACGACGCCTATCTCTGCCTGCGAGATCTCAAGCCCCAGAACACCTACGGCGGCACCTTCACTCAAGACGTCTGGCAGACCCGAGACCTCACCGAGGAGCAAGCCGACCCGCAGAACATCTGCGCCCTGGCCGCCAATCAATTCGTTCTCGCCGCCGGCACCTACCGCGCCATCATCTCCTGCCCGGCCTACCGCGTCGGCACCCACCAGGCCCGCCTCTACAACGTCACTAGCGACGCCGTCCTCCTCACTGGCACCAGCGAATGGACCGCCACCGGCGACTCCATCACCACTCGCTCCCACGTCGCCGGCCGCTTCACCGTCACCGCTGATCAGACCCTGCAAGTCCAGCACCGCTGCCTCACTACCCGCATCAACAACGGCTTCGGCGTGGCCGCCACCTTCACAGACGAGATCTACACCATCGCCGAATTCTGGAGAGAGATCGAACAAGAATGAGGACGCCACATGGAACCGCCCCCCTCCTGGTGGGTCTTGACCTACTTGAACCACACTCGATCCTGGAACGAGCTTTACGTCCTCGCCTTCACCAACTTCCCGGATCATCTCTGGATGGCCTACGCCTACCACAAGCCCACCCGCAAAGGCATCTGGAGGGTCGTCAGGGGCAAGGACGTCTTCTGCGGCTACAAGTACATCTGGGACACCCCCATCATCGTCGAACAGAACAGGCCCGGAGACACAGACGACCACGTCTGGCTGCTCAAGGGCCTCCAATCCGACCAACACATCTGGTACTACTTGTTCGCTCCCCTCGGTCCCTATGGCCTGGAGATCCAGGGGCCACTCATGCACGTGCCCCCGCCAGAAGTCCATCTCTGGACCTCCAGCATGATCGTCGGCACCCACGGCAAGGGACTCTACTACACCTGGAGCTTCTCAGGCCCAGGGGGAGCACCCCCGGTCTGGAAGTCCTACAACGCAGGTCTCTACTCCCTCGGCATCTACCAGCTCGAGCCCGACCCCCTGGGCCCCGAACACCGCCACTACTGCATCGCCGGACCCGCCGTCGAACGCATCCTATACCAGCGCGTCCCGCCCATCTCGCCCACGTGGATCCCCATTCTCACCACGCCCCAGGCCGAAGCGCTCACCGAGAGCACCATCGGCTGCATCCGGTGGGTCACCACCAACATCAACCGGCCAGCCTACCTCTACGTCCTTTTCACCGGCCACATCGACGACGCCCGCCACGTTTGGCTCCTCCGCTCGCCCAACTATGGCGCCTCCTGGTCCGTTCACCCCATCTACCTGGGAGACGCCTACAACGCCGCCTGCATCAAGTGCGGCATCCTGCAAGGCTCCAGCCCCCACCCCCGAGGAGACGTGGTCTATGCCACGGTCAACCACTAC
>JAUXAV010000284.1 GCA_030619735.1 Candidatus Aenigmatarchaeota archaeon
AAATCGTTACGCCCTCTCACTGTTACAGTACCATTATACCTATAAAAATAGCTACTGTCAAGTCTTGAAATCGCTACCGCTTCTGTGGTAATATGGGATGGGGAGGGCAATAATGAATCCCTTAATAGCCATATTAGGTAGCGGAATTGGCTTTGTAGCCGCTTGTGCTACGTATGACATTCTCCATGTTATAACCACCAAGGAGACAGCTTTTGAGGAGGCGAAGAGGCTCAGTAACGGGAAGGGGATAATCAATATCGGCGCCGGTCCTAACAGAACGTTTGGCGCCCAAGTGGTGGCCAGGGACCCTGAGGTGCTGGCCAACATAGACATTGACCCCGATGGCTTGCCTAACTTCATTCAGCTCGATGTCGAGAGCGACCCGCTGCCGTTTCCTGATAAGCAGTTTGGCGTAGCTTATTGCTCCCATGTTCTTGAGCATCTGGGTAATTGGGAGTTTGCTCTTAACGAAATGATACGAGTAGCCGATTATGTTGTTATTGTCCTGCCCGACCCCCAGTATTTCTCTGGCTGGCTTGACCTCGAGCACAAACAGCACTTTTCCCCAGATGATATTGAGGCGATTATCGAGCTCTACCCCAACGTGGTGGTGTATTACTGATGGCAAAGAGCAAAAGAAAAAATAAAGTGGCTAGCAGCTTGGGGGTGATACTGGACGTTGTTACTGCCGTTGACACTACCTTCGAGCGTTTGACGGGAAAGTCAATATCCTCCTGGCTCAAAGAATTTCAGCAACAACCCAGACAACTGCCACCGGGAGAGCAGGCAGCCCACCAGCAGCCAGCTATGCCCCTTGCTGATGCCTATGCAATCCTGGGGTTGCCCCAGACGGCGAGCATAGAAGAGGTCAAGAGAAACTATGGGCGATTATCGTTTATCTTTCATCCTGACCGTGAGGGAGGCTATAATGAGGCTATGCAGAAGCTGAACGAGGCATATGAGAGAGTCATGAGGGAAAAGAAAAAATGAACAGCCAGAAATTGGCACAGAGGGAGCAAATTGCCGAGACCATCATCAAGTTTGCTCAGGATAACAACCTGGAGCTCCACCCTGGTCGGGAGCCTTTGAAGTGGGCTGACCTGGTGATAAAAGCAGGGGGCTGCTGTCCCTGCGTACCCAGTCGTAACCACTGCCCTTGTGAGTTCGTCCTGGAGGACTTGAAGGAGATCAACCGCTGCCGCTGCGGACTATTTGTCAATGGGGCTTATATTGAGGAGTATAATAGTCTCCAAGCTAAAGGGAAGGCGAGGAAAGGGTGAACCCGAAAGCTAAAAGTGCCTTCTTAAAGAAGATTGCTATTAACGGATTCTC
>JAUXAV010000277.1 GCA_030619735.1 Candidatus Aenigmatarchaeota archaeon
AAACCAAGAATAAAACTGGGAGGAGGGGCGTGCTATTTAAACGATGTCCCGGCTTATTGTGGTTTTGCTGCGGTTGATATCTATCTTGGCTGTACAAATTTGCCTGAAGATGACCCTCGGAATAGAGTTTATCCTGGCAAATTTGAATACGGAGGTGGACATGTAATTGAAGAGTTTGTCGCAGGTAAGGATATAAAACTTACTGCCACTGCCTATGGTACTGATTGTTATCCAAGAAGAAAACTGGAAACCTGGATAAACATTAAGGATGTTAATGAGGCTGTGCTTTTCAATCCGAGGAATGTTTATCAGAATTACAATGTTGCAGTTAATCTTTCTAATAAGCTCATCTACACTTATATGGGTGCCCTAAAGCCTGGGTTAGGTAATGCTAACTATTGTAGTGCTGGTCAACTTTCTCCACTATTGAATGATCCATTATATATAACTACTGGACTTGGAACTAAGATATTTCTTGGTGGCGGAGTGGGTTATGTTGCCTGGCAGGGAACGCAGCATAATCCGACAGCTAAAAGAAAGGATAACGGTACTCCATGTGTCCCGGCAGGTACATTAGCTGTGATTGGAGATTTAAAACAGATGAAACCTGAGTGGTTGCTGGGAACAAGTTTCCAGGGGTATGGAACAACACTCACCGTAGGGGTGGGGATACCTATCCCTATTATAAATGAAGAAATCTTACGCTATACAGCAGTTAAGGACAAAGACATCTATGCTCCAATTGTTGATTATAGTGAAGCATATCCACAGGTTAAACCAGGGGCCCTTGGCGAAGTCTCTTACGAGCAGCTTAAAAGTGGTAAAATCGTTGTTCAGGACAAGGAAGTTCCCACTGCACCACTTTCCAGTTATACAAAAGCAGTAGAGATTGCTGAAATTTTAAAAGATTGGATTAAACAGGGACGGTTTTTATTAACTGAGCCTGTGGCATCACTGCCTGGATTGGAGTCAGGGTTGACATTTAAATTACTGAAAGAAAGACCAATTGAATAACAGATAAAAAGGATGTAGGGCTAAAAGGAAAAGTTGTTTTCCTAATCATAGCCCTACATCTTCAGATAGGAGAAGTAAATGATTTCAAAAAGAATTATTTTGAAATTTCCTCACAGGTTAGTTGACCAGCCAATTGTTTGCAACCTGGCAAAGTACTTCGATTTAGAATTTAATATACTAAAAGCATATATTATACCTAAAGAAGAAGGACTTCTTATATTAGGCCTTTCCGGAGAAGAGGAAAACTATAATAAAGGAATAAATTATCTCAAAAAATTAGGGGTAATAGTTCAATCACTGTCACAAGGTATTATCCGGAATAGTACCAGATGTACCCATTGTGGCGTTTGTATAACAGTTTG
>JAUXAV010000147.1 GCA_030619735.1 Candidatus Aenigmatarchaeota archaeon
GCCCTACCGCCCGAAAACGTCGTTCCATCCGATGCCACCGGCCAGATCCTGAACATCACCGCTGACACCCCAACGCCCCCGATCGGATACACTCTCACTGCCATCCAGGGAGCCGCAGTGGAGGACGGAGATCCCAGCCCGGTCATCATCACGACCACCTTCGTCGGCGAGGATGTAACCACCCCCTACACCATCGACATCGATGTGCTCGTCGGCGGCACCTTCCAGTACGCTTGCTGGTGTAAGTGGACCCGAGACAGCGACAGCGTCATCTTCTACTCCACCGCCGTTCGCGGCACACAGATCATCGCCTAGAAAACATGGCACGATTGACCGCGCTCCCATCAATCGACATCATCCGAGGCTTCAAAGGGATCCTCGACTTCTATCTCTGGAAAGGCCTGCCCTGCGTTCGCGCCTGGCCCACGTGGCGCCCTGCCCGCCAATCCGACGCCTCCAAGACCGCCGCCCTTCTCTTTGGCGCCATCATCCAAGCCTTCTCCCTCACCCACAGCGCCGTGCTCGAGCAGCTTGCCATCGAGGCCACCGGCATCCCCCGCACCGCCAGAGACATCTACGTCTCCGGCGTCTTTGGCAACTTGCACGAATGGACCATACCCCAACCCCCTCCCCCGCCGGAGGAACAAATGTACGACGCCTACGTCTGCGTCCGCGATCTCAAACCAGTCACCACCGAAGGCGGCACCTTCTCCGCCGGCGCCTGGCGCACCCGCGACCTCAACGACGAACAAGCCGACACCAAAGACATCTGCACCCTCGCCGCAAACCAGATCACCCTTGCCGCCGGAACCTACCGCTGCCTCATCAGCTGCCCCGCCATCGCAGTCGACCGAAACCAGGCCCGACTCTACAATGTCTCCGACTCCGCAGTCCTCCTGGTCGGAACCTCCGAACACGCCGTTTGGGCCTACGACACCAACAGCAGATCTCTCATCGCCGGCCGCTTCACCCTGCCCACTCAAAAGGTCCTCGAAGTCCAGCACCGCAGCCAACGCACCCAAGGCACCTACGGCTACGGCCTCGCCTCCGACTGGACCGACGAACTCTACACCATCGCCGAATTCTGGCGAGAGACCCCACCCGCATGATCGCCCTACCGGAGACCATCCATGTCCTGGTGGACTTTGACCTATCTCGACAACAACCGCACCTTCCACCACCTCAGCGTGCTCGCCGGCACCAACCATCCCGCCCACCTCTGGATGGCCTGGGCCCGCTACGCCCCTGCCCGCCAACCGATCTATCGAAACGTGCGAGGCAAACGCGTCTTCTGCGGCTACAAGTACATCTGGGACACCCCGAACCTCGTCGAACAGGACCAAGCCCTCGACACCTTCCAGCACACGTTCGGCAAGCTCACCCTCGCTTCCACCGACCACGTCTGGTACTTCCTGTACTCCACCAAAAAGCTCTACGACCGATACTGCCAGAGTCCCCTCATCCACGTCCCGCCGCCCGAAGCCCACACCTGGACCACCAAAGCCTACGTCGGCACCCAGCTAAAGGGCATCTACTACACGGACTCCTTCACCGGCCCGGGCGGAGACCACCCAACCTGGACCATGGCGAACTTTGGCCTCCACTCCACCCACATCTGGCAGCTCGAGCCCGACCCACTCGGCCTTGCCTACCGCCTCTACGCCCTGGCCGGAGACCCCGGCGATCGCATTCTCTACGAACGCATCCCAGCCTTCTGGCCCACCTGGGCGCCCCTGCTCACCGACGCCCAGGCTATCGCTCTCACCGGCAGCACCACCGGCACGCTCTGCTGGATTGCCACCAACACCTACTTCCCGGGCTACCTCTATGTCATGTTCAACAGCGGCCTAGGGGAAACCGGCTCCTGGTGCCTCCGATCGGAAGACTACGGCGAAACCTGGTCCGCTCACGTCATCTATGCCGGCATTCTCAACGCCAACGCAGGCAACATCATGGCAGGCATCGCCCAGGGCGACAGCCCCCACGACCCTGGCACCACCCTGTACGCCGCCCTCAATCATTCCATCCTTTATCCCACCCTCCTGTACCTCTCCTTGACCCACGGCGACTCCTGGCAGCTCAAGGCCAGCCAGGGCATCGGCCAGCTCGTGCCTCGCTGCCTCGTCGACCCCACAGACCAGTCCACCGTCTACATCGGCGCCCTCCTCGATGCCATGAACGTCCACGAACTCTTCCGATCCGAAGAGCACGGCGCCAACCTGGTCCACGTCGATGGCGACGATCACCTCGGCATCATGATCAGCCCCGCCCGCCACGAACTCTGGGTCAACCCTACGGCACAGGAACTCGCCACCGCCCTCGCAAGCAATCATCTCTTCACCACACCAGACTACTGCGTCACCTGGACCGACCACGGCGCCACCGCTCAGAACGTTGCTCGCCTGGCCATCCTCTGGGAGAACCCAGACCGCCTATACCTGGCCCGCTACACTTCCGGCACTCCTGGCCCCCCCGCCGCCAACTGCCACGTCCTCTTCGCCTCAGAGGACTACGGCGCCACCATGTACGGAAAAGCCGGAGCTTACTCCTGCGATCCCACCGGCCACGGCGACTCGATCCCCTACAACTGTGGAGGTGTCTGTCTCCAAGGCATTCAACTCTTCCCACCCTACTGAAAGGAACGCTCCCATGAAACCCGACCCGGCCCGACCAGCGCCTGCCGACTGGCCCATCGAGCACCCCTGGCTCTACATCTACACGGTGATCACCACCATGCTTCTCGGCTTCCTGGCTGCCGTCTACCTCGCCGACTGGCTCAAGGCGGTGCTCCCATGAAACCCGATCGCAAACCATACGCCAGCCTCACGGTCTTCCAGGAACCCGGCACCACCTTGATGATCCAGGCCCCGCTCCCACACTTTCTCGACACGCTTCCGATCCTTCTCAGCGTTCGGGGTCAAGGGACCGCGAGGGAGCGCGCGGTT
>JAUXAV010000126.1 GCA_030619735.1 Candidatus Aenigmatarchaeota archaeon
AGATGGCGTGAAGTACCGTTACTATAAGGCAGGGGAGGATATAGTTGTTGACATTCCTGTCAGCCGGTATGAAGTAGAGGCCCTTGCCGGTCCAGAGTCTAGGGCTTGGGGAAGGTATGTCGAGGCTGATAAACAGGCAAAAGAGGAGGAGTTGCACAATGGAAGGGGACACAAAGAGAGTGTATGAAAAATTGGGGCTATCTCCAGATGACTACATGATGCTTTACTGGGACTTCCCGAACAAGCATGTGATGGCCATAGACCACATAGGGAAACATAGCACTGTTGGTGACATTTATGACGTAGTTAATGAGAAGGGATGTGTGGTTAGTTTTGGGATAAAGAGGTGTCAAGATTGTGTTAACACCAGCTGATTTAAGCCTACCAGAGAAGTTCTCCTCTTGGAGGCCTGGCCAACTCCAGACGGCTGCCAAGATAGCCTCTTCCCAGAAGTATGCCTTCTTGTTAGACGCGCCTACCGGCAGTGGAAAGAGCTTAATAGCCGCTGCTGTACAACGTATCCACGGCAAGAGTATGGTTTACTGCTGCACAACGAAGCAGCTCCAAGACCAGCTCCTACACGATTTCCCCTACGCAAGAACTCTCAAAGGTAGAAACAACTATCCATGCTTGAAGTACGAGAGGATGTTCCCCAAGGTCTCAGCTGAGGATTGTACCCACTCAAAAGACAATGAGTGCAAGTATCACAACAAGTGCCCATACATGCGGGCCAAGCGGGAAGCATTAGCAGCACCATTGGCTGTCCTTAATATAGCATATTTCCTCTCAGAAGTGAATTTCGTTGGTGCCTTTTCTGGCTGTGAACTACTCGTCATCGATGAGTGTGATACACTTGAAGACCAGCTTATGTCATTTACCCAGCTCGTGATAACCCAAAGACAACTCAACAACCTTGACATATCTCCACCCCGTTATAAGACGAAGTTTGAGTCTTGGGTAGAGTGGGCAAGGAGGGCTCTTGACAACCTTGCTCCTCAGCTCCGTAAACTTGAGGACGAGATCGACAGTGGCTCTTGGGGTACCGTCGATTTTGCCCTACTCAGAAGGAAACGTAATCTCACTAGGCTTGTATCGAAACTGAAGTTCTTCACAGCTGAGGTTGACAAGACTTGGGTATGGTATCCGGGTCAAGACAAGTGGGTGTTCAAGCCTGTGTGGATAGCCAAGTATGCTTCCGGTGTGCTTTGGAAGCATGCGAAGAGAGTCCTCGAGATGAGTGCAACTGTCCTTGACCCAATTCAACTATCTGCCAATGTTGGGATGACTCTTGGTGGAAGAAGGTTTGACTACTTGTCCCTACCTTCTCCATTCCCCAAAGAGCACCGACCTGTGTATTATGAGCCTTGTGGGAGTGTAATAAGGAAGAGGATGGATGTTGCTCTTCCTCAGCTAGCTCTGGCTTTGAAGAAGATAATGGATAAACATCCCGACGACAGAATACTTGTCCATACCGTATCTTATAAGGTTAGAGACTATCTGCGGAAGAACATTGCCTCTAATAGGTTTGTGACTCACAGCACAGCCGACAGGGATATTGTGCTGGGAGCTTTCAAGAAGTCAGATAAGCCTCTTGTGCTCCTATCTCCGAGCATGGGGAGGGGCGTAGATTTACCTGATGAGGAGTGCCGTGTTGTAGTTATTGCTAAGGTGCCGTACCCTGATCTTGGTGACCCACAAGTTAACAGGCGTGTACATGGCAGTAAGGATGGTGATGGCTGGTATGCACACAAAACGGTTAGCACGATAGTCCAGGCTTCTGGTAGGGCTTGTAGGTCAATGGATGACTACTCCATTACGTACGTGCTTGATGGGCAATTTGGCAAGATATATGGTGAGCATTGGAAGGTGTTTCCAGCCTGGTATAGAGAATCGGTGATAATGTAGTTATGAGCAGCCGAACACGGGATAGTATGACAGGGTGGGGTTTCTTCCAGCAGGGGGGCGAGCAAATGCAGGAGGTGATGGGGCTTGGTGCTCAATTGAGTGCCCGCATACACTGCCCTGTTCACTACCCTGCCTTCAACAAGCGTGCGTTTGAGTGTAGATGTGGTGTTATATTCCCCTTGTACATGGTCCAAGCGAGGAATTGGAATAATGTTAGGGAACACCATGAAAAAGGCCATAGACCGGAGGAGGCGTAAAATGAGTGACATGAAAGACTACCTCTGGCTCGTTAAGACAGACAAGGGTGACTTCTTCATAACAGTGATGGGAAACTGGACACAAGAGGAAGCAGCTACGAGAGTCAGAGCCGTGTTTGAGGTAATACTGAAGCTAGATATTATTGGCATGATCCCAAGAAAGCGAGCTACTGGGCCCATAGAAGCCACGTGTACGATATGCGAACAAGAGGAGCCAAAGGACGAACTTGGTTTCAGTTTCCTGGCTGGCAAGAAGCTCTGGGATGTTTGCGGCCGAGGAGTTGAATACGAGGCCGAGCAGATACGTTTGAAGAAGGAGATGGAGGCATAATGGAACAGCTCGAAGGCTGTATCAAGTTTTGGGAGGGCAAGCTCAAGGACAAATACCTTTTGGAGTCATCCACAGAGGTGCTCATAGAGAGCACAGTCTCTTACCTCAAAGAACTCCAACAGATCAAATCTACCAACCAAACTCCCAGAAAATAGTTTATCGTGAAGCTTAGCTGATTGTTTACTTTTTTACCTAAATGCACTATAATAATTATCGGTAAAATGAAAAAGAGAATTGGGTGTGACTGAACCTACTGTTGTAACTGAGCTGGTATGCATGCAATGTGGGCACCACTGGGTTCCTAGAGTGCACCATCCTAAAGTTTGTCCCCACTGTAAGCATTACGATTGGGACAAGTCCACCTGGGAGGTAGAAAATGAAGTGAAGACAGGATCCAAGGGTGAAAAATAAAAGGAGGGTTAAACATGACAACACCTAAAGAGCAGACATCTTGGGACACTGAAACCGGTCTACCCAACGACATTGACGCCTGGATTAGGAATGCAAGGTTTGGGCTAAAGGACGAATATGCTCAAGTAGTCCAAGCTGGGGGTGGTGAGGGCACCATGTTCCTGGTTGACCTGATTGATGCGAACGGCGAACTAGTTGGTTCTCAGGGCTACTCAATTGGCACCGGCTGGATAGTTAGTGATGACGGCAAGTCAATCTCACATCCTAAGAGGAAGAACGTCGTCACCAACACCATGTACGGTCAGCTCCAGAACAGGGTCAGGAAGGACCTTGGGGTGAAGATGGAGGAAAGAGGTTTGCCAACTGACGCAAGGTGCTGGGAGGGCCTTGGCTTCCACTGGATGCAGCAGGAGCATGATACAGTCAGTGGAGAAAAGAGGACAGGCATCATGCCAGT
>JAUXAV010000324.1 GCA_030619735.1 Candidatus Aenigmatarchaeota archaeon
GCTCTTCCAGGACTTTGGCCACCCTGTCTATTATCTCGTTGCTGGTTATGCCGTCCTTCTTAAACCTTACCGCTTCGTTAAGTAAGCCGGCACTAGTGCTGAAATGCCCCAGAGCGCAGGGGACGCAGGCTATGGCTATATCCTCTTTTTCAGGGGCTGCTTCGGCCGGTTGAGTGGTAATGGTCGCAGCCGGGGCTAAAGTCCCTACATTTTGGCTCTGAGAGGCTTCTATAGGGGGCCTAGCGGGTTGATGAGCATCTGGTGCCGATTCCAGGGTTTCCAGCGTCCTGTCAATCTGCTCTATCCTCTGCTCGGCATGTGGTTTGTGGGGAGAAGTTATCCTGGCTACCCCGAGGTCGATGAGCTTTTTGGCTAGCCCCACGCCTATGTTTTGAAGATACTGGTTCATAATAAAAACCAAGACCGAGGTGACACCCCGTCCCTCGGTCTAACTCTATTTTAACCCAGAGGGGGTATGCTCTGTCAAGTGGTATAGAATTATAGCAAAATCATCCCCACTATCCCTAGCTAAATCATCCCCAAAGTGTCCCCTAGTGTCCCTGTTTAGGCCGTCCCCAAACTATACCCCCTCGCAAACTATACCCAAAATTGACAACATGTGGTATAATAGTTTTTGAACCGAGGGACGGAAGTCTCTCGGTTTTTGTTTTTGAGGAGGTGAGATGGCACTACGCTGGAATCAAACACAGAGGAACATATATGAGCTCATCTCTGCCGGCGTCCCCACCAAGGAGATAAGGACTAAAGGTTACAACTCGGAGATGATCAAAAAGGTCAAGAAGGCCATTAACAAGGGGGATATCCCCAGCAAAGCACCTGAGACGGAGAAAGAACCACCACCTAGCGAACCCCTTTTCAGTGCCACGCTCAAAACGACAAGGGTGACCCTGAACCCGATGGTGGCGGTGCGCTATGACTCGGTGAGGCATGCTCTGGCGCTGGCTGACAACTACACGCTAGAGCAGTTTCTTGATGAGTCTACCGATATAATAGCTGAACTGGTGGGAGCTGTGCCCCCGGGATTCGTCAAAGAGGAGCAAGCTGAGGAGACTAAGCAGAAGGAGGTAGCAGTGGTATGACAACAGAGGGAAACA
>JAUXAV010000130.1 GCA_030619735.1 Candidatus Aenigmatarchaeota archaeon
ACAAGATTTAGGTGAAGAATATGGCAAACGGACAGCTTGCAAACATAGGCGGCCAGCCCATACTGGTTCTGCCAGAGGGGACCCTCAGGAGCTCGGGCAGGGATGCCCAGAAGAACAACATAGCCGCAGCCAAGGCAGTTGCGGATGCGGTCAGGACAACCCTGGGGCCAAAGGGAATGGACAAGATGCTCGTGGACTCCCTTGGCGACATGGTGATAACAAACGACGGAGCCACCATCCTGGATGAGATGCAGATAGAGCATCCCGCAGCAAAGATGATGGTTGAGATTGCAAAGACCCAGGACGAGGCCGTTGGCGACGGCACAACTACTGCTGTTATATTCGCAGGCGAGCTTCTCAAAAAGGCCGAAAGCCTCCTGGATGATGAGATTCACCCGACTGTAATAACAAAGGGATTCAGGATAGCAAAGCTGAAGGCCTTGGAGCTGTTTGAGGAGATGGCCATACCCGTGAAGCTGAATGATTCTAAAGCCTTAGAGCAGATTGCAAACACCGCAATGACAGGCAAGGCAGCCGAGAGAGCCTCGGAAAAGCTCTCGGGATTATCCGTTTCAGCGATAAAAAGGGTTGCCAATATAAAGGGTGATAAGGCGGACATAGACACGGACAACGTCAAGATAGAGAAAAAGCAGGGCGGCTCCATGGACGATACCGAACTTATCGAGGGAATATTAATTGACAAGGAAGTGGTCCATTCGGGCATGCCAAAGAGGATTGAAAACGCAAAGATTGCCTTGGTGGATTCCGCTTTAGAGGTAAAGGAGCTGGAATCTGATGCAAAGGTCTCCATAGACTCCCCTGAGAAGATGCAGGCATTCCTTGATAATGAGGAAAAAATGCTCAAGGGAATGGTAAAGAAGGTAACGGATTCCGGGGCAAGGGTCCTGCTCTGCCAGAAGGGAATTGATGACTCTGCCCAGCACTACCTTGCAAAGGCAGGGATTCTTGTGGCAAGGAGGGTGAAGAAATCCGACATGGAGGCACTGGCCAGGGCAACCGGTGCAAATATAATAACAAACCTCAATGAGCTTTCAAGGCAGGACCTCGGTTTTGCAGGCCTTGTAGAGGAAAAGAAGATAGCAGGGGACGAGATGATTTTTGTGGAAAAATGCAGGGAGCCCAAGGCTGTTACCATCCTTATAAGGGGCGGAACAGAGCATGTTGTTAATGAAGTGGAAAGGGCCATGGAAGACGCAATAAAGGGAATCGCTGCAGCACTGGAGCTGGGCAAAATCCTTCCAGGAGGCGGGGCCCCTGAGATAGAAGTGGCCAGGGGCCTTAAGAAACACGCAGAAAGCTTCAAAGGAAGGGAGCAGCTCGCAGTCACCGCCTTTGCAGAGGCAATAGAGATAGTCCCCAGGAGCCTCGCAGACAATGCAGGCCTTGACCCAATAGACAAGCTTGCAAACCTCAGGGCCCAGCACGAGAAGAACGACAGGAATGCAGGCCTGGATGTGTTTACAGGCAGGATTGAGGACATGCTGAAACTGGGGGTAATAGAGCCCCTGAAGATAAAACTCCAGGCAATAAAATCCGCTTCAGAGGCAGCTGAGATGATACTCAGGATAGATGACATAATTTCTGCAGGCGCCTCTGAAAGAGCGGCTCCGGCAATGCCCCCGGGCGGAATGCCCCCGGGCATGATGTAATTCCAATTCAAACAACCGCTTTTTCTGAATATTTATATACACTTGAATGCAAAATAATAACTATGGCAACAGAAGAGGAATACGAGGTAATCCCCACGTCCCCGATAAGAAGGCTGGAGAAAAGGCTGGAGAAGGTAGAGACAGGTTCATATTCTTCAGAGGTCAGAAAGCTGATAGAACAGGTAATGGAGCTTATCCAGTCAAACCAGAAAATCATAGAGGAAACAATAAAATCCAACAGCGAGTTAAGGGATGAACTCTCACAGATTCCCGGAAAAATAGACCAGCTCCTCTCAGAAATCGGAGAATTCATGAAATTGCTAAGGGCATCATCCGAGGCAGAGGTTTCCGGAACATCAGCCGAGGTAATGAAGCCGCTTTTGGAAAAACTCACGGAATTGGTGGAACAGGACAAGAAAGGCTTTGAGACAAACCAGGCAGTATTAACCACCCTCGGCATAATAGACAAAAGACTGAAGAGGCTCTACCTGCAATCAGGTTCCCTCAGAAGGTAGAAGAGTAAATTCTCAAGAGGGAAATCATTCAGGGGTGAAAAATGACAAAGGACTTAATAAATTACAAAAAAGGCATAACCCCAATAATAGCAATAATAATGCTTCTCCTGATAACAATAGCCCTTGCAGGCGCTGCATATTCATACATAAGCATATACTGGACATCGATAACGGGCAAAAACATTCAAATCACGACCGGATACTGCACTGGCGGGACTACTGCAAACATCATCATAAGAAACATGGGAACACTGGAAGTGACTCTGGGCGATATAGAAATAATAGAGACAACAACCGGCACACCAATAACAGAAAAAAACTGGACAAGCGTTGACGGAACCCAGGTCATTGAAACGCTGGAACCAGGCAAAACCGGCAAGTTCAATGCAACCTGCAGTGGCTACTGCACATACAGGTTTATTTACGGGGGAGCCGTGGGTGCTGGCGCACAGCCAATTTCCATAGCATGTTAACAAGATTTTTAAACAAGCAAATCAAAAACTATTCATGAAAGCCCAAATGCAGATAATAACAATCATACTGATATTAGGCACAATCGTTGTCCTCACAGGCGCAACCTATTTCTGGGGCAAGCCCCTGATAGACAAGAGGGTATTGATTACACAGCTTGCCACACTAAAGGAATTTATGAAAAGGCTGGATGAAAAAATTGTTGACATGGCAAGGTCCTGCACAGGGTTCTGCGATAAAACCCTAACCGTTCCTCCTAACTCCTTTGTAAAGGTTTACGGTTATAATGACCCAAACCCTGATAATAACAGCATAATACTGGAATTTGCCGTAAATTATTTAATGATGGGAAACGAGTCTGTCCCCTTAAATACCAACATCCTTGAGGAGGTCGCGCCGTATGGGGAGACAAACGGGGTCTTAACAATGAAACAGACCCTGATGGGGCAGCAATACACAATAACCTTCAAACTTCACTACAGGGAGCTTAATACAGTAGGATTGCCAAAAGAGGGATACAAGATAATTCTGGAGCCAGATATTATGGCAGGCCAGCAGAAGATTACGATATC
>JAUXAV010000254.1 GCA_030619735.1 Candidatus Aenigmatarchaeota archaeon
GTCTCGCCTGGAACCGTCCAAGTGGTGGCGATGTAGACCTCTGGTGGATAAACATAAACTTTCTCTTCCTCGATCCCCTCCTCGCTCCCAACCGAGTAGAAGCTTGAGGGGTCGCTCTGGTTGTTGAAGGTGGTCTTTATCCAGCCCGAACTTCGGGCAATGTTTGAAAGGCGAACTTCATCTATTATGCCATTGAAGAAATATGCTCCATAGTCTATTATGTTACCTAAACTAAACGGATGGATGGGAGCACCCCAAGTTGCTCCCAAATTACTTGAGACCTCTTCTTGACCTGCAACATAACCTTTTACTGTTCCATCCGCCACTCTCGTCATTACTACACAATACCAATTATCTGCTTCTGCTGCAGTAGTGCTGGTAATAGACCGCCATATTGTTGTAAATACATAAAATTGGAATTTACCATTACTGTAAAAGTCTATGGCATAATCGCCTGCACTACATAGTCCACTCCCTGCCCCACCTCGTCCTCCCATAATTTTTACGGAAGAAGGTATTACTGATGGGTTAATCCACATCTCAAATGTAAAATTGCCATCTGGAAAAGCCAAACTACTATCATTATCACAGTCGATTTCGTCATTACTACCGTCAAAATCTTGACTCTTCCAGATTTTTCCGTCCGCTTCAATTGGCTCGTTTGCACCCACCTTGGTTCCGTCATTATTATTTGAGGTGGAGTCTGCAACGTGTGAAGTGTCGGGGTCGTCCTTCATGTGGGTTACGAGCTTGAAGTTGTCGTCCCACACCCCGGTCGGGTTCTCCTGATTCGAGGCAGAGGCGTTGCCGTACCTTATGGTTATCTTGACATTCTCGTTATCGTAGAGAGCCGGGACTCGGACGTGGGCGATGAGCTTCCCAGTCGAGCTGTCGAAATACTCTATCTCGTGGTCGAGCTTCACCCCAGCGTTGTCTGTGAAAAGGATGTCGTCACCGTTGTCCACACCGATGTGAGCTACCAAGTCGGAATCTGATGTCCAGCTTATCAAGACGGGGAAATTCTCAAGGTTCTCCCCTTCAACCTTGGCGCAGTCTATCTCAATCTCCTTCCAGTAGGTCCAGTCATCCCATTGGCCTGGAGAAGCTTGGACTGGCTCGCTTGTGACCGCGATAAGGGGCAAAAGGCTGGCGACGAGCAGAAAGGTCGTCAGCAAGCTGAAAGCTCGCCGAGTTGGGCTGGGTGGTTTCGCAGATCTAGCCGACTTCATAGCGCCCCCTCCTGTTCAAGCTTGTGTGCCGCTCGGATGAACCAGCCCCACACCAAGAAGAAGGGAAAGATCCCCGGCCAACCCACTGCATAGAACCATCCCAGCGCGACAAAAAAAGCGAGGAGTAACCCGCAAATTAATAGTGTGTCGCAATCTTCCCAAACCCGTACAGGTGAACTCCTCAAGAACCAAGAGCGGTCTGGCCTCGCGGGCCTCGTCGTCAGCGCCCACCTCAACGCTTCCACCTTCTGCCCCGTCATATCCACCCCACCATTATCACGAACATCAACAGAACCGTGGGCGATATCAG
>JAUXAV010000334.1 GCA_030619735.1 Candidatus Aenigmatarchaeota archaeon
AGTCCTATCTCCGTATGACGATATAGAGGGATGTGATGCAAAAACTTCAGGAGTAGAAAGGGCCTGGGCTTCAGACCATGAGCTGCCATCGTATTCTCTGTATATTATTTCTCCATTTCTATCATAGATTAAGCCAATTCCGGTAATACCTTCAGTGATTGAAGGAGAGAGAACATCTGTTTCTGATGTAAACTGTTCGATAAGAATCGGTTCTAGTGAGGAACCTGTCAGCTCGAGGGTTCCTGTGTAAACACCCCAGGGTGCTCTTATTCCTTTTTCCTTTTCTGCCCATGCAAAGAATGCGATATTTGAAACTATATTCATAGAAGGTCCACTGATTTTTTCCAGTTCCTCAGAACGGAGTAATATGGGCTCCTCCCAACCTTCGTCAGTTAACTTTGAGAAATATATCGCACTTTCTTCTGTTTCTGCATCAATCCATGATATAATGGGTTTTCCTTCGTAAAGGTCAATTGTCCCAAACTGTCCTGAACCAACAGCCTCTGTCACAAAATTTTCTCCATCATCAGTGTAACTGTAATACACAGAATCAAGACTGCACCAAGAGATGTGAATCCGTCCATTTCCATCAACAACTATCCGTTTTCCGTTATTATATCCTGTTACGGCATCAAAGTTGCTTTCAGCAATGACTGGGTCAGGCAATGGACCCCAAACCTTTCTGACATTAGAATAGAATAATTCTTCGCAATAGGCTATCACTTGATACTCGTAGTAAGAGCCAGCTGGTGGTTTCGCAATCTCGTGGAAGTAAGAAGTATCAGAGCCTGTATATAAAGTCTGCCAACTTTGCCCATATTTTCTGAACTTGAGTTTGTAATAATCGAGTGTGAAATCTTTTGGGTCAAATGTCCACCATAGGTTGTATCCATGAGGATTAGATTCTTCTGAACAATAAAGGTTAGGTCCATCAGGTGGTATGTATTCTTTTAAAACCACATCATCAAATTTAGCTGAGCCCACAAAATCTGGATTTCCATACAGTTTTACCTCTATATTATTCTCATAATCTCTCGAAGTCCATTTTCCATAGACCCTAACCCAATCAGT
>JAUXAV010000315.1 GCA_030619735.1 Candidatus Aenigmatarchaeota archaeon
ACCCACAGCCTGTAATCTTGGTCATTAAACATTTTTTCCTGCTTGGCCATATTTCCTCCTCCTGTAGGACTAGGGTGACTATATTCCTATGCTTAAAGTTACCTTTGGGGGATTGGAGTGAGGCACATACGACATTACACTACATTGTACGATGGCAAAGTTTATTTTCCCGCTCCTGGCTATATTACTTCTCCTCCCTTGTGGCTATGATAGCGACACGGCACAGGAGACAGTCTGCATGGTGGAAGCTCCGGTGCCAACCTGGAGTGCATACGGCACTTATGCCGCCTCCGGTGACAGTGTAGGCTCCGGTAGCCCAACTATTACATTCAAGGACCCGACCTTCCAAGAGCTCAGACATTTTATTCTCAGCGACCCCACCAGCCGCAACCAGTTTGTCCTTAATCAATATGAATGTCGCCACTTCGCCACCGACGTGAATAATAATGCTGACGCCGAGGGTCTGAGGTGTGCCTTTGTCCTGCTCTGCTTTAAGAGGGGACAGCACGCCGTCGTCGCCTTCGACACCACGGACAGGGGGCTAGTTTATATTGAACCCCAGACCGATGCCCGCATTCACCCTGAAGTCGGCGGCGAGTATCAGGCAAAGGAAATATTAGAGATTCTCATCGCCTGGTAAAGCTTATCTTAAAAGTGCTCTCCTTCTTCTAATCCGGAAGAAAATAACCAACCCTACTGCCACCGCCGCGGCTATAACCCCACCAACCACAGGCCAATTGATTGGTTTCACTGGTGGTGCGGTTGGCGGTGCTGGTGGTGCTGGGGGCGGTGGCGCAGGAACTAGCTTTTCCTTTACCGCAAACGAACCACTAAGCCCATTAACATCTACCGAATAGCTACCAGCCACATCCTTTGATGTGGTGAAGGTTACCGTTTCACTATCTCCAGCATCAACGGTTACCTCCTTGGTTGCCTCTACTACACCATTTATTTTAAGTGTCACCTTATAGCTGCCAGCCATACCACCGGTATTAGCTACTGAAATGCTAACATTTACCGTTTGGCCGATATCGACCTCGGTCGGTGAGATAACCAGTGAGCCGGGGGTAAAAGCGGCTGGCTCAGGCACCTCATAGCCCGATATGATAAACGCAGTGAAGTGGCTGATAAGCGCGGTGATAGTATTCGTCTCAGTGTCCACGGTGACCTTAAGA
>JAUXAV010000119.1 GCA_030619735.1 Candidatus Aenigmatarchaeota archaeon
AGGTATTATGAAAAAGGGAATTTTATGGATGTTGCTGAGCTTCTTGCTGGTGGCGTCTCTAGTGCTGTCCTCTTGCGTTAAGGAAGAGGTAGTAGAAGAAGAGGAAGAAGAAGAGGAGGAAGTGGTAGTAGAGGAGGAAGAGGAGGAAGAGGAGGAGGTAGTGCCAGCAGTAGGTGAGCCGCAATATGGCGGGAAATACACCGTAATCTATTTTGCGACTGAGGATGCAGGAAGCGCGGACGTACAGAGTCAACACTGGCCTGCCTTGGCATACTCGGGCAATGTTCTGGAGCGCCCGATGCGGGGAGATTATGAAAAGTATGGGCCGAGAGGCACCGGTGAATATGACTTCGGTCCTCACCCCTTTCTCCCTATCGAGTTTCTTACAGGTGCTTTGGCCGAAAGCTGGGAGGTTACTACCGATAAGATAACCTTCCACATACGCCAAGAAGTTTACTGGACGGGCAAAAGCATAAACCCGGTAATGGAACGCAGGGAATATGATGCCCATGACTTCGTATTTAACCTAAAGCGCTTTTTAGGGCTCCCGTATGCAGCGAGCATAGCAGGTCTTGGCTTTATTGGGACTCCGTATGAAGAGCACATATACGCCGTGGACAACTACACTGCTGTTGTTGAACTCGAAAGATTCCATTCTGACTGGTGGCTTGGGCTTGGGATTTTTGCTACCGCTCTACACATGGCCCCTGAAACGGTAGAAGCTGGTCCCGAAGAGTGGGAGAACATCGTTGGCACCGGACCGTTTTATATTACGGAAAATGTCCACGGTTCTCACGTGGGCTATGCGAGGAATCCTGATTACTGGAGAACGACAGTCATCAACGGCAAGGAATATCAACTACCGTTTATAGATGAGCTCATTATGCCCTTCATACCAGATGAATCTACCCGGATGGCCGCCCTGCGGACGGGGACGCTTGATACCTGCTTGACAGTTGACTCAGTACCCGCGGCTAGCTTAGAAATGACAGCCCCTGATATGTTAAGAGCCGAATTATGTTCGGGAGATGTTCATATTATAGCGCTGAGGCTTGACCGCCCGCCTCTTGATGATATAAATGTTCGGCGGGCTCTGATGATGGCCACAGACCAGGAGCTCATATTTGAGACGATATTTGATGGAGTAGGCGAGCTTTATGCGTTCCCGCTAGCTAAAGGAGTTTCCGGTCACGTCCCGCTGGAAGAACTTCCGCCGGCAACCAGGGAGCTATTTGAGTATGACCCGGTAAAGGCAAGGCGGGAACTGGTTGACGCTTTGGGTCATGAGGAAGGCCTTGATGTAGTAATAGAAACTGAGCCTACGGGTTGGTGGGCGCTCACAGCAGAGATGCTTGTTCCTATGTGGGAAGAGATTGGCGTTAGGACAGAAATAATCGTACATGAGTCGGTTGCGTTGTCATCGATAATGATGGATTTGCGTAACGAAATGGTCATGATACGCCACTGCCAACCTCTGGCTGTGACTAATTTTGCAGAAGTTATGCTTACCGATGGGTACATCAACCTCCCCCACTATTCAAATCCGTATTATGACGAGCTGGTTAAGCAGGTATTCGAAACGGTTGACCCGGATGAACGACGCCTTATAGCAGAGGAATTGTTCTTACTTACTCTTGAGGAGGTTGCCTTTATTCCTTTTGGTATGCAGAGCAACTATGTCTATTGGTGGCCGTGGGTGAAGAATTACTATGGTGAGAGAAACATCGGTTGTGTTACCTTAACCGCCGAAACCTTGTGGATTGACCAAGCCTTGAAGGCAGAGATGGGATATTAGGTAACCATAGTCACTGCAAAAGGGCTTCGGCAATTCTCGATATAGGATTAGTTGCCAGAAGCAAAAGTAGGGGTCGGGGATTATGGTTCCTCGGCCTCTAGTTTTTAACGGTTATCAACCGAGGAAGATGTAGTATGCGAGTCTATATAATCAGAAGGTTGTTGCTAGTCATACCCACCGTATTTCTGGTTTCCCTGATAGTCTTCTTGATGATACGCCTGATTCCAGGCGACGCAGTAGACGCGGTGGTAGCGCGGATGAGGGAAGTTGGGTTTAGTGGTGATTTCGCAGCGGGGAGAGCTCACTTTGAGCAATTATTGGGGCTAGATGTGCCAGTCGTTACCCAGTATGGACGCTGGATAGGAGTTGCTCCCCAAGCAGATGGCAGTCTCAGTGGTATTCTCCAAGGCGACTTTGGGAGTTCCTTTTGGAAGCCAAATACCGTGATTGAGCTAATAGCCGAAAGGTGGCCAGCAACCGTTGAGCTTGGCCTCCTGGGTATAATAATAGCCCAGCTAATAGCCTTGCCTATAGGCATATATTCAGCGTTGCGGCAGGATACGTGGGGTGACTATAGAGCTCGTTGCTTTGCCATATTTTGTATCGCCGTCCCCGGCTTTTGGATAGCGACGATGGTAATAGTCTTCCCCTCAATATGGTGGGGCTATATGCCCCCAATAATGCATGTCCCGTTTACTGAGGACCCACTGCGTAACCTGAGAATGTTCATAGTGCCATCTATTGTTCTGGGCATGGCTCTGGCAGGGGCAACTATGAGGATGACACGTTCCATGATGCTGGAGGTACTAAGGCAGGACTACATCAGGACGGCCTGGGCAAAGGGGCTCAGGGAGAGGGTGGTCATCCTAAGGCATACCCTGAAGAATGCGCTAATCCCGGTGGTCACCATGGTAGGGCTTCAGATGCCCATTATAATCGGGGGTGCGGTTATTATAGAGGAGATATTTTGCCTGCACGGGATGGGCAGGCTAGTAGTAGACGCAATCAGATGGAGAGACTATCCCGTCCTTAGCGGAACAGTGCTCATTTTTGGATTTGCGATAGTGTTCATCAATCTAATGGTTGACCTGACCTATGCCTATTTGGACCCCAGGATTCATTATAGATAAAGGGAAAAATCAAGTAAATGAGTAATAGTATGGCCGATAGCTCATCAGGGAAAGCAGCCGAGAGAAAGAGGCACTCCTTCTTTGTCGATTTCTTCATAAGGCTGGTGAGGGAAAAGCCGCTGGGTACTGTAGGTGGGGTTATAGTTCTGCTCCTGCTACTCACCGGCATTTTTGCCGACTTCCTAGCCCCTTTTGGAATACTCGAACTCCGGGGAGCTAAGCTGCTTCCACCATCAGCCGAGTTCTGGATGGGCACAGACCACCTGGGGCGAGACCTACTCAGTCGTGTCATCTACGGAGCTCGTATCTCGATGATTGTAGGTTTGGCGGCCACTACTTTGTCTATAGTCACCTCTATAGTTGTAGGAGGTCTGTCCGGGTACTTTGGTGGCAAGTTTGACCTGATAGTGCAGAGGTTGGTTGACGCCGTTATGTGCCTGCCTGGGTTAGTTGTTCTTATGGTCGTAATCTCTATGATTGGACCGAGTATGTTATCGATAATCCTTGTTTTGGGGATACTATGGGGCATCGGTGGTTCCAGGATGATAAGAGGCGCTGTTATGGGCATTAAGGAGAATGTGTATGTGGAGGCAGCGAAGGCTATTGGCTGTCCCACCAGCAGAATACTTATTCGGCA
>JAUXAV010000097.1 GCA_030619735.1 Candidatus Aenigmatarchaeota archaeon
ACAATGAGATTTATTAATTCTTTTGACCGAATCTCATTTATCATTTTTTTATGATTCCAGTCTATTCCGGGATTTATATTTCCTTCGACAAAATATAAATTCCCATTATTACTCCTAATAAAATCCAAAGCGTATAAAGAATGCTTTAACTCTAACTTTAATTTTAATTTTTTAATAATTTTTTGCACCATCACGAGAACATTTTTTGGTATTGTTTTTTTGGGCATATATACCAAGTTTCCACCCCGATGTTCATTGCATCTAAAATCTCCTTTTCTTGCAATTCTTATGTATGTCTGCACGATTTTATGGTTTAGCAAAATAACTCTTAAGTCAATAAAACCCTTATATTTTCCAAAAACAAAACCTTTCTCATAATTAATAAAAGGTTGAAGGATGTAGGATACTAATCTTCCATTCTCCATGTCTGATTTGTGCTGTTCTTCAATTTCTTTAAGACTGTCTTTAAGACGACAATCAAGATCCACTTTAAATATTCTAGAACCACCACTTCCATGCCTGTCTTTGATTAAATAACCCTTAAAATCGTTTCTGTATTTATGTCTTTTTAATAATTTATCCAACTCGGTCTTAGCCAGATAAATCTCTTCTTTTGATGGGTTCTTTATTTTTACACTAGGTATTGCAAATTCTTTGAAATATTCATAGGTATCTAACTTGTTTCGGAAAATATCTATTAATTTTTTATTATTAAATGTGTAAATGGATTTGGGAGATGTAAGCAATTTTAATTTACCTCTTTGCTCGATAGTTGTAGGGGTGAATTTATCAAAAAGGACTCTAGAATATACTTTATCAGCATCTCTGACCCATTTTTTATCATAAGTCCAAAAACTCTGAAAAAGACCCGGACCAATGATATCTTTAGATGTTGCAAAAGCAGCTCTAATACCTATCTTTTTGCATCTCAATAAGAAATAACTATAACTATCGTTGTAAATCTCGCGTTCTCCAAAAAACGGGGCTTTCCCACTGTACGATTTGTCTTTGGCACTTTTTGCATTGCCCTCTGAATAAACTACAATCAAGTCATATATTTTTACGCTACTATCCATGTGAACTACCCCCAGCCATCGCAAGGGGTTTCCTGCATCACAGACCAGAGTTTGCCTCCTCGGTATCTGCCCAATCTCAGACAGGCTTGACTTCCCGCAGTCCCTGCGGTAGTATAATGTTATTGTATTGCTTATATATAAACTTTTCAGCTCGCTCTCATCCCCCACCTGTCGGAAGGGGTCTTGCCTCTTCGATTATATTGGGGCAAGAGACATCTGATTTTTCTGCTTTTCAATTTATATGCTTTATCTTAAGTCCGATACTCTCGAGCTTTTTCTTGAATTTGTTCAGGGCAAGGTTTATGTCTTTGAGGTTTCTTCCGCCCGTGCAGATTATCTTTCCTGAGCTGAAAAGGAGAAAAGCTACTCTTGGGCTTTTCATCCTGTAAACGAGACCTGGGAACTGCTCGGGTTCGTATTCGACCTCTTCAAGCGATATCGCGATTTCCTCAAGCATGATTCTTGGCTTCACCTCAATCTTTGTCGATGCCACGAGGTTTTCGATTCTGATATCGAACTTCTTCGGCATGGGAATCCCAGTTTTCCTTATGTCATCGACTATTTTCTTCATCGCCTCTTTAGACATAGATATGCTCTTGGCTCCTGTACAGACTATCTTGCCCGAAGAGAAAATGAGTGCTGCCGCCTTAGGATTGGTAATCCTGTATATAACACCTGGGAACCGCTCAGGCCAGTATTCCGTATTTTCCATCTTCTTCACGAGTTTGTTGAGAACTATTCTCTTGCCTAAGGTAGCAAAGGATACGACATTCTCAACCTTTATTTGAAACTCCACCACAATAACACCTTATAGAATTTATATCATAGTAAGTTAATTAGTTTTTCTGCAAAAACAGGACTATAAGGTCAAGATACAGGGAATATATAATAAGTGATTCCGTTAATTAATCATATGGGCAAAAAAATCCAGGAAAAGAAAAGGGAAAAGGAAACCATTGGGATTACGGCCCCCAAGAAGGAATTCCAGGACTGGTACCCGGAACTGGTCCAGAAAGCGGGTTTAGCAGACTATGCCCCTGTGGGGGGCTGTATGGTCATAAAACCCTATGGCTATTCAATCTGGGAGAAAATCCAGCAGACCCTGGACAGGAATCTGAAGGATTCGGGCCATGTAAACGCCTACTTCCCCCTCTTCATCCCTGAGAAGTTCCTGAAAAAGGAGGCAGAGCATTTTTCGGGGTTCAAACCAGAGGTGGCCTGGATTGAAGATGAAAATGAAAAATATGCCCTGAGACCCACCTCCGAGACCATAATATACGACTCCTACTCAAAATGGATAAGGTCCTGGAGGGATTTGCCCCTCCTGATTAACCAGTGGTGCAATATTATCCGCTGGGAGACCAAGGTGACCAGGCTCTTCCTCAGGACCAGGGAGTTCCTGTGGCAGGAGGGCCACACCGCCCATGCCAGCTGCGAGGAAGCGGACAAAGAGGTCATGCTCATACTAAAGACCTATACAGACCTGATTGAGAACTGCCTGGCCATACCAATTCTGACAGGCAAGAAATCAGAAGCGGAGAAATTCGCCGGGGCCCTTTATACAGCAACCATGGAGGCCCTGATGCCCGACGGTAAGGCCCTCCAGATGGGCACCTCCCATAACCTGGGCCAGAACTTCTCCAAGGCCTTTGACATCAAGTTTCTGGACAGGGACGAAAAGGAAAAATACGTATGGCAGACCTCCTGGGCAGTAACCACCCGCCTGATAGGGGCCCTGACAATGGTTCATGGGGATGACAAGGGCCTAATCCTCCCGCCAAAAATCGCACCAATACAGATAGTGATAATCCCCATCCCCTTCAAGGATTCCATTAAAAGGGTCCTAAAGGAGGCGAGGGCCCTGGAAAAATCCCTTTCGGACAAATTCTCCGTTAAGCTTGATGACAGGGAAAGCTATACCCCTGGCTGGAAATACAATGAATGGGAGATGAAGGGAATTCCCCTCAGGATAGAAATAGGACCAAAGGATGTCAAAAAGAAGCAGGTGGTCCTGGTCAGGAGAGACACAGGGAACAAGCTTCCTGTCAAAACAAAGGACCTTCCGAAAAAAGCAGGGAAAATCCTGGATGAAATCCAGAAGAACCTCTTCAGGAAGGCCAAAAAATTCCTCCAGGACAACACCAAGCCTGCCGGTAATTTCCAGCAGCTGAAGACCCTGATAAAAAGCAAAAAGATGGCAAAGGCGGGCTGGTGCGGGTCCCCTGCCTGCGAGGCCGTAGTAAAGGATGAGACCGGAGCCACCATAAGGCTCCTGCCCTTCAAGAAGGAGAAGGGCCCTGCCAAATGCGTCAAGTGCGGAAAGCCCTCAAAGGATACCGTCTATTTCGCAAAGGCCTACTAATCTGGTGATAGTATGAAATTCCTCCTGGACACCAATTTCCTGATAATCCCCGCCCAGTTCGGGACGGACGTCTTTGAGCTCCTGACAGAATTCGGTAAGCCGGAACTCTTTACCCTCAACCTCTGCCTTGAGGAGCTCAAGAAGACCCCCTGGGAGAGGCTCACCAAGGAAATCATAAAGAAGAAGGGCATCCGTATAGAGGACACCCTGGAGGGCACTCCCACGGACTTCGAGCTTGGAAGAATCGCAAAGGAGAAGAAGATGGTTGTATGCACCCAGGACAGGGAGCTGATAAGCAGGCTCAAGCTGGAAAAGGTCCCTGTAATCACGCTTCGGCAGGGCAAATACCTGATACGGCTCTGAAGCAGAGGGCTTCAGGGAAAGTTTTAAATATATACTCAGCATATCAATAATATTCATTAATAAAGGAGACGTTGTTATGTATAAAATTCTAGACGTTAAGGACAAGATAAGGGTCCCCCCTGTTAAGTTCTCCCTGAGCCTTAAGAACGCTGTGAAATCAAGCCTTGAGGACAGATGGGAGGGAGTTATAGACAGGAGATTAGGGGTCATACTTGCAGTGCTTGATGTAAAGGATATAGGCGATGGGAAAATCCTGCCCGAGGATTCGGCCATACACTACCCTGTCTCGTTCGAGATGCTTGTCTATTCCCCTGAGATGTATGAGATTGTGAATGGCGAGGTAATAGATGTAACAGAGTTCGGGGTCTTCATAAGGATTGGCCCTTTAGACGGCATGGTCCATGTCTCCCAGCTTATGGACGACTTCGTCTCATACGACCCCAAATCCGCAACATTCCTGGGCAGGGAATCCAAGAGGAAACTGAAGGAAGGCGATGTGATGAGGGCCAGGATAATATCCGTGTCCATGGGCAAGCAATACAAGATAGGCCTCACTGCAAGGCAGGCGGGATTAGGAGCCCTGGAATGGATAGGGCAGGACAAGAAGAGGCAGGCGGAGAGGCTCGTAAAAAGGGAGGCCCAGGAAAAGCAGGAGGCAAAGGAAATCGTGTCTCGCTCAGTACAAAGTAGGACACGAGACATCTCTTCATCCAAAGCAAGGGAAGAGATGAAGAAGCCAAAGGAAAGGAAGCCAGAGCCCAAGAAGGAAGGAAAAAAGGAGAAAAAGGGTAAGTGAGC
>JAUXAV010000199.1 GCA_030619735.1 Candidatus Aenigmatarchaeota archaeon
ATCGGTCTGTATCATATCACCATAGTACTTGTTAGGGTCTTCTCCAACATCAAGAAATCTGCCGGTAGCGCTGACAATGCCAAAGCTCACGCTGGCATGCCCCTCCCTGCCAAAGCCAAAGGGACTGCCCAGAGCAAGTACAAACATGCCCCTGGATACCTCTTCGGCATTTCCCAGTTTTGCAACAGGCAGATTTTCAGCCTCAATCTTAATCACTGCCAGGTCCCTCAGGGGGTCGGAATTTACAAGCCTGGCACTGTACTTTTTACCCGTTTCCAGGGTTACCTTCAGCTCTTTGGCATTCCTAACCACATGGTTATTGGTAAGTATATGCCCGTCAGAAGAGATAATAACCCCTGAGGCGCTTTTTTGTCTCTTGAACAAAGGAGGCAATTTGTCTTCAAATTTTTTGAGGAACTCGCGGAGTTTCTCTGGGAGCTCCTTAAATAACTCCTCAAATTGGTCTTTTATCTGGCTGGTTGGGGTTACCTCAATGCTTACAACAGCAGGTGCAACCCTTTCTGTTACTTCCTTAATGGCATCCTGCACAGATAGCACTGTTTCCATGTCCCTGCCGGATTCGCTTGCGAGGGCAAGGGGTGCAAGCATTCCGAGTGCAAACACAAAAACTATCCAGCGAATCGTTCTGCCCGGCATGTTTCTTTGGATGTTTTGCTTCTTTTCCATTGTCCGTTCTCCTTTCTTGGATTCTTTAAGTCTCCCTTTGAAATTTGTGAATTACTTACCTTTGCAATGCAGGATGGCCGGAGTGGAGGCCTCGAAAAGGAAATCGAAAAAGCCCCCGAGAAATCCTCCACCCGGCCGGTATTCGTACGCTAACCTCCTTCCAGCAACTTCTTGAGGTGTGTATTCTCTCTCCGTGTTGCCTCCAGGTCAAAGACCTGGTATTTGATGCAGACTCTCAGGTGGTCCAGCAGCTCCTGCACGCTCTTGATGCTTTTCTTAATTACCTGCTGTTTGGCCCGCACCGGCCTCCTGGCAAGCACGGCAGACTTTCTCTGCAACACTCTGTCTGCTATGGAGAACTCCCTGATAAGCTCGTTAAGCCTATATCTCAGCATAGTGTCACTCATGCTGCTCTCTTCCACAGGTTGGGGAGCTGTTTTCCTGAGCAGGCGGTTCACTGTTTTGCTATCCATAATCCTGCTGCAAATGACGAATGAACCCATTCTCAGTTTTCCGCGTATTTTACGCACCTTTCTCTGCCTGTCAGAAGGCAGGCTGTTAATATCTACTGGGTTTGTGTTATCGGTCATATACAGACCTCCTTCCAAAATGAAGGCCTGCCAGTGCTTCCTCCATGAAAACCAGCAGGCTTTACACAGCTTCCGGGGAATAAATCTTCTCAGGGAAATAAATTTTCTTAAGCTCCAGAGCTAAAAAGCCAACTGGTATAAGAAGAAGTGCTATGCCAACAGCAGTCCATTGAATAGGAAGACTAAGTCTAAATCTCCAGAGAGTGATAATCCCAGCTGCAATAAAAACTGCACAGAGATCCGCCTTCCATCCAAAAGACGTAATAAGCATAGCAACTGCAACAAATATCCCAGTGAGGAATAACAGGTAAAGCCAGTTAACTCGGGAGCTGATGGTTGTATTATCTGGATTTCGAAAATCCAAAACAAGATTCTTAACCAGACTAACCAATTGAACTGCTTCTGCATGAATGTTTTGGACATTCTCTACAGCTCCACCAAGAAAATCATCATTAGCTTCAGCCATTACTGCCTCCCCATTTGCCAACACAAAGGTAACTGCAGAAGGCCCAAGCAATAGAATTGCAAGTACCCGGGTAAGGTTTCTTAATCGCGGTTTGTCTGGAATTCTTCTCAAAGTAAAAGAAAAAATAAACAAAACGCAAAACAAGCCTATAGTAAACTCGCCTAAACCCTTTATATTTAAAGGAACAAGTAATGCTGAAAGAATCAAGCAACCAAAAGCACACCATTCTTGATATTTCAATGTTATTTGTCCAGGCCCGCTTTTCTGGCGATTTCCCTTACTCAGATTCCCTGGGGATTCTTTCTCAGAATTGACCTTATCTTCTTTGCTTAGCTTTTTCATAGTAAACCCCTTAATTAAACAAGAAAAAGAAGGGGTTGGGCCC
>JAUXAV010000333.1 GCA_030619735.1 Candidatus Aenigmatarchaeota archaeon
CAGGATATGCTTCGGCATCCTAGCGGTCCGCCCTTCACCAAGCTAGTCCAGATAGGGCAGGTCGTCCGCACCAACTACAGCTCCTTTAACCCCTCGGGCGCTGATATAAGGGTGCCCTTTGCCGAAGAGAAACCTTACATAGTAGAAGGTATCCATAAATTCGAGGACTACGGGGTTGAGTGCTACAGTCTAACCCTATCGGACACTGACGGAAGGCGGGGATACGGCATTAACGAGCTGGTCGCGGTTGACGGGAAGATGCTACACCTCTTCCTAGCCAATGAAGATGCGGTTTTCGTGGACAATGATTACCAGCTCCCCCAACCGAAGTTGCTCTTTGACGGGGATTTCAGAGAGGAGGAAGAAGATGAAACAGCTGACCTTTGAAGAGGAATTCTGGGAACTGGATAAGGAGAAGAGCAGCGCCTTCTTTTACTTCAATGTAGAAACTGACGGGGACAAGCGTTATTACGGCATAAACTACGAAATGACCATAAGACCCTACCCGAATCCCCCCATGTTTGGAGGTGTATACTCTGGCGCCACAGCTCACAACATAGAGGAACTGCGTGAAAAGGTGAAGGAGTGGCGTGAGTATGTGGACTGGGGGAGGAAGCACGGTTTGACCAAGATAGAGATAAAGCAAGAAACACAAGAGGAGAGGTCCGATCGGAAAAAGCGAGTAACCGAGGAATACAGGCAGAAATACAAGCCGCAACTATCCCTAATTGAATAGAAAGGAGGTGAAATATGCCTAAACCTCAATGCTGTGAAGATGAGATGCGCTTCCTGATGGATAACAAGGTTAGAGAAGCGTTTCAGTGTCTTCACTGTGGCAAATTAGTGGTGAGGGACAAGCGGACTGGAGAGGAAACCTGGTACACCGAGCTCCCGCTCTAATGAAAGAAAGGGGAATAAAGAAAGGGGGTGAAATTGAGGCAAAATCATAACTGGAATGATGAAGAACGGGATGTGATAAGGCGCTACTACAGCCATACCCGCAAGTCACGGCAATATATAGCCACTATGCTCGGGGTAACCGAATACGGAGTTGCCGGGCAGATAGCCTTTATGGGATTG
>JAUXAV010000166.1 GCA_030619735.1 Candidatus Aenigmatarchaeota archaeon
AGAGTTATTAATGGATCAGGAAGTATTTAAGTTCGCTAATCGGTACTCGCTTGCTATGGCTGAATATGTTGATAAGACCACGGCAAGAAGGATTAAGAGAATGATCTTATCCGGATTGAAGGAGAGACTACACTATAGCGAGATAGCTAAGAACATTAAAAACAAAATATTCAAAGACCTGTCAATGGGCTACAGGTCCAGGATGATAGCCAAGACAGAGGCACACGGCATGATCGAGAACGGCAGGCAGTTGGGGGCAAAGGAGAGCAAGGTTGTAAAATCGAAGACTTGGTCTGCTGCCGTGGCAGATGCCAGAGATACCCATAAAGATGCCAACGGTCAGACTGTTCTTCTGAATGAAGTCTATATTGTAGGTGGATACCGGTTGATGTACCCGGGAGATACAAGCTTGGGTGCAGGCATGGAAGAGATTATACATTGCAGATGCTCTTCTTTATTTAGCAGTAAGCCTGTTAAGAGGAAACCAAAACCAGAAGTTCCAATTAAGCCGAAACCGAAAAGGGTAAAGACCCCTAAGCAGATAAGGTCAGAAATCTCGAAAATTCATGATGCTGAATTCGAAGAACTTAGAATGCTTGAGCTTCGGGCCTTTAGACAAGAAAAGAGGGCTTTTGAATTTAGAAGACTTGGACTGTCTGATTCGGCAGAAAAATACAAAGATTTGAGCTTGATGACTAAGGGGAAGATAAGCGTAATTAAAGAAAGAAATGCTGTAAAAATGAGGAAGTTATTACAGGTTAGCGATGAAGGCTTTAATATGCATCCAGAATGGTCCGATGCAATAGTAGAAGGCGAGAAGGCGTTCCTCAGAGACGGAGTAAGAGAATTTAGTAAACTTATTGATGGGAAGGCTATAGATGTAACACTATTCCCTCGAGTCGGAAGAGCTGCACGAAGGTCATTCTACCAAAAGGGTACAATTTATATCGGGGGGCCTCCAATAAATTTTAAAGATACCCAAGTAGTAGTCCATGAGCTGGGGCATTTCCTGGAAGAGGTTAACCCGAAGATGCATGAGTCGATTATGGCCTTTTATAAAAAGAGAACTAAGGGAGATACTCTAGTACGCTTGCTGGATGGATTCGGAGTAGATGAACTCACTAGGAAAGACAAGTTTATTGATCCCTACATGGGGAAAGACTATCACGGAAGAGCGAGCGAGGTATTGAGCATGGGTCTGGGAGAATTTTATAAGAACCCTTATAGGTTGGCTAGCAGGGACCCAGGGTATTTTGACTTTATCTACAATTTAGTGAGGGGAATATATTAATGGCGGTGACTATCGAGATAGAAGGAATTCAGGCCACCATAAAAGACAATGTGTGGGAATGCGAGGATAAGTTTATAAAGGATATACTTTCGATATTCAAAAAGGACATCCTCTATGGCTATTCTCCTTTCCCAGATCTAGCAGTTGCCGAGAGGGCGGCCAAGGACCTCAAAGGAAAAGTAATTAAGATAACCGATAGGCCTAAATCCATAGAAGAAAGGATCTATTAAATTTGAAGTTAACAGATATCACCGAGCAGTCGGTAAAGGAAATCAATCTGCTGGAGTTATTGAATATTCATAAGCACATTCACGGACTGTGGTCCGGATTGAAGCATTTGACCCCGGAGAAGGCCAAAGAACAGAGGGAACTTCTGCTGAAGGTGCACAATATTCTGCTGGGAGAGATGAAGCAGAGGAACGTGAGGCATAATACCCGCCTTGAGAAGTCGGATGATGGCGGAACCGTAGATGAAATATTTGGCTGGGATTATTTCGAGACCTTCAAGGACCTTTACCCCTGGCAGATCGAAGACGCCGGGAATATTGTTAGGATCTTGCAGAAATATTATTGTAAGACCGTCTTAGATGTAGGATGCGGAGTGGGCTGGCTTCTGGCCTTACTCAAGGGATGGTTCGAGCCGACCGGAATCGAGCCGGCCGAGGCAGCGGTAGAATTCGGCAGGAGAAAGAAGTTCAATGTCTACCAAGGCTACGGGGAAGAGTTACCCTTTGTCGATGAGTTTTTTGACGGGGTTATTACTAACCATGTCCTAGAGCATGTACCAGAGCCAGGGAAGGTTATCAGCGAATGTGCGAGAGTATCGAAAAGGGTTTCAATCCACATTGTACCTCTGGGAAAGCGAGAAGACCCTACTCACATTCACGAATACAGCACCCTCGATGAGCTAATGGAATTGGGTGAGGATATTATCTACCCCACAAAATTCCAGAAGTCGGTATATAACAACGCGATAATCATTGTGGCAAAGACTACCAGGCCGGCGGGGATCTTTAAGGACTATTCGGATATTGTACTAATTCCTGATTATATCTCGGAGGTTGGCTCGACAGTAAAGCAAGACAAGAAGCCGTCTCGAGATGTCGATATTGTGATAAGGGCAACAGATAGGGATTTGCAGCTCGAGACTGAGGTAAGAAACCATATGAAGAAGGAAGCCTTTGAGAAGACAGAATGGATCTATCGGCCGGCCGGCCCGATAGGGGCACACCTGCCCCTATATGATTTGGTATTAAAGAGCAAGG
>JAUXAV010000314.1 GCA_030619735.1 Candidatus Aenigmatarchaeota archaeon
ATGGCCCAGGTTGGTGTGGTAACTGATTCACCTGAACTGACAATCTACGGGAGGAATGACAAAAGGGTTGTGTACGGAAATATAGAGGAATTCAGGGAGGCCTGGAAGGCCCCCCTAAGGGGATGGAAATGAGAAGGTTTAGATGCGCTATACTGGCAGCGCCTGGCGCGAACTGCTACAGGGAGAGCAGGCATGCTGTCGAGAAGGTTGGTTTTATGCACAGGGACGTGCATATCTATGATTTGCTGGAGGGAAGGGACAGCATCCTGAATTACGACTTCCTTTTTATGCAGGGAGGTTTCTCCTTTGGGGATTATGTAAAGGCAGGAAGTATAGAGGGCGCCTTTATCAGGGAAAAGCTGTCCGGGGATTTCAATAAATTTTACAAAGACGGGAAAATCATACTGGCTGTCTGCAATGGTTTCCAGGCAACTACCAAGGCAGGCCTGCTGACTACCAACGGCCTGTTCGGTGAAAGGGACATCACCTTGTATTATAATGACTGTGGTAATTTCAGGAATTTCCCGGTGCATCTCCTTAATGTTAATAGAGGCAAGTGCATCTTTACAAAGGACCTAAACAAGGTCCTCAGGCTGCCCATGAGGAACGGAGAGGGAAAGTTGATAACAAAGGGCTTTTATAATGGCGATAAAAGGGCATTAAACCGGCTTATTAATAACGACCAGGTTGTCTTTGCCTATACTGACCCCGAAGGCAAGAATCTGGACACTGAAGGGGACTACAGGAGGAGCTGGGACCCCACGGGCTCTGTTCTTCATATTGCTGGAATCTGCGACAGGGATAAAGGCACTGTTCTGGGACTGATGCCCCATCCCGAAGGCGCAATAGACCCCTTCACAGACGAGCTCTGGACAGCTGAACCGGGTCCCAAAGAAGAGGGCAATGGTGTGGTAATATTTGAGAATGCTATGAAATACTTGAAGGAGAACCTATGAAGGTCTATGACGGCAAGGGCCCAATGAGGATTGCGACCTTTTTCTCAGGCGGGGCAAGTTCGGGGAAGGCCATAATGGAGAGCCCGGGCCATAGGAACAGATACAGAACCGTTTGCACTGTCACGAACAATGAGGGAGCGAGCGCAATAGAAATGTACGATAATGCAGGGGTGCCGGTCATATTCGAGGACCCGAGCCGCTATGGAAAGGGCGTACAGGGCAGGGAGGATTTT
>JAUXAV010000025.1 GCA_030619735.1 Candidatus Aenigmatarchaeota archaeon
GTTCCCGGCTTCAGGAGCCTCTCAGAAGAAATTCTCAGGATAGGGAAGAAAGAATACAGGGTCTGGGACCCGAATAAATCAAAGCTGTGCGCCGCTATTTTGAAAGGTTTGAAGACGTTCCCTATAAAGGAAGGGTCAAAAATTCTTTATCTTGGTATTGCCTCAGGCCAGACCGCCTCATACTTCTCGGACATGATAGGGAAGGAGGGGGTTATATACGGGGTTGAGATTTCCGGGAGGAGCATAAGGGATTTGAACCCACTGGCTGAGAAGAGGGAGAATATAATTCCTATCCTCGGGGACGCCAGGAAGCCAGAGGACTATTCCTGGGTTGAGAGGGTGGACCTGCTCTATCAGGACGTGGCCACTCCAGACCAGCCCGAAATCCTGATTAGGAACGCTAAGGCCTTCCTGAAGCCAGGGGGCTTTGCCATGCTCGCTGTGAAGTCCCGCTCCATTGACGTGACCCGGAAACCGGAGGGGATTTACAGGGAGGTGGAGAAGAAGCTGAAGGAGGGGTTTGAAATCCTGGAGAAAATCAGGCTGGACCCCTATGAAAAGGATCACTGTTTTTTTGTCCTTAAACAACAGAGATAAAAAACTTACTGCCCAAAAGAGTTAATGAAGCATTATACTAACAGCAAGGGAACCACAGTCATTGATGATGAAGGAATCCTGGTTTCCGAATACGGAAAGAGGCCTGAGCCCAAAGGGTCTAAAGATACAAGAGGCAATTGGAAATTGGTCGGATATGTACTGCCTGGTAAAAAACCCAGCAGTTATTCTGAATTCAAGCCGGGTTGCCGTTTGTTGTTTTTTGATGAAGCAGAGGAGTGGATATCATACGAGGTAGCATATGGATTGTCAGGTTCTGTAACATGTAGAACAAAAGAAAGGCCACTGCAACACCGCTTTTCAGACCCGGTAGAAACAATGGAAAAGTTATGATAAAAGATTTATAAGCCTCTCCCTGAAGAGCTCCAGGTCCCTGACCAGGGCGCCTGCAGCCTTCTTGTGGCCGCCCCCGGAGCCTATGCCCTTCACTGCCCTCTTCACCAGGGCGCCCAGGTTGATTTTGCCGCTCTGGCACCTGAGGGATACCTTGAAGCCCCTTTCGGTCTCCTTCACAATCATTATCACCTTCCTGGGGTTCTCGGTCGCGAGTATTGTGGAGATTATAGAGGTGAGGTTGAGCCTGCTCCTTATCCGGTATTCCAGGAGGCTGGTATTGGGGTAGGCAATCCGGTCCCTCTCAAACCCGGCCAGAATCCGCTTTATCTCCCTCTTTACCTTTTTGCTCCAGAGCCTGAGCCTCTGGTTCTTGGCAAAGCCCTCAAAGCTCTCCTCCTTTATCAGAAGCTCCAGGGCCTCCCTTGCGCCCTTAAGGCCCTTCAGGGTTATGGCATGGGATATCAGCTCTGTTGCCTTTCCCAGCCTTGAGGAGAAGGGGCCTCCCTTAAGAATACCGGGATTCTCCTTTTCCAGGCCCTGCAGGAAGGACTTGCATTCCCTGAAGCCGTAGTCTCCTATAATCCCCATCCCGGCAATCCATTTAAGGGATTTGATGTCCTTCCCAAGGGCTTCCAGTATCCTGTAAACCAGGTAGGCATTTGGCAGATAGATATCCTTTTTGAACCTGGGGTTGTAGTGCACTGTCCTGGAAGAGTTCAGGTCTTTTTCCGGGATATGGTGGTCTATTATTATGAGCCTTAGGTCAGGGAGCCTCCTCTGGATTTCCCTTACAGCCCTCCATTCCTGGTCTACTGGTATGTCCAGGAATACCAGAAGGTCAGGCTTCTTTTTTACAACATCATCTACAAAGCCTTCCTCAAGCCTGGGGCCCTCCCTGGGCATGGTTTCAAATCCCCTGAAGAACTTCAGGAGCAGGGCTGCGGAGCAGACCCCGTCAGCGTCATGATGGTAGAACAGGAGCCTCTTCCCCGGGGTTTCCAGGAACTTCCCTATCTTATCCAGGATTTTCTTGTCCATAATATCATTTCCTTTTCAGAGAATAAAAGTTGCCAGGAAGGCTTAAAAAACATAATGCCAAGATTAAAGGGGTGATTGGGTTGTTCCAGGGCTATCATGTAATAGACATGCACGCGCATTTCAGAAGCGGGGAATATGTTGCTCAGCATGCCAGGCTGGCAAAGCAGCATGAGATTGATTTTGTTGTTGCCATGGCAAACACCCTGCCCTGCAATGACACTGTTGAAAATCTGGAGGCATACAAGAGGCTCCTTTCAGGCCAGGAGGAAATTCCCAGGGTCTTTCCCCTTGCTGCCCTCACAAAAGGCAGGGAGGGCAGGGAGCTCGTTGATATAGAGGCCCTGAAGCCCCTTGTGGTGGGGTTCAGTGATGACGGCAACTGCCTCCAGGACCTGGACCTGTTAAGGGAAGCCCTGTCCCATGATGTAATGGTCATGCTCCATTCCGGGGTTGAATATAATATAAGGGGTTTCAGGGACACTGATGAACCAAAATGGATTGAAATATACCTGGGGCTAAGGAGGGAGGAAAAGAGAGGCATCTTATATCTCCAGCACATAAGCAGGGCAGGAAGCGTGGAACTGATAAGGGGAGCAAAGGCTGAAGGAGTTAAGGTGTTTGCAGAGACCTGCCCCCATTACTTCACCTTTACAAGGGATGAGCTCGCAACCCCTGTTAATCCTCCCCTGGGAAGCCTGAAGGACCTGGAGGCTGTAAGGGAAGGGCTTTCGGACGGGACAATAGATACTATAGCAAGCGATTACGCCCCGCTTCCCCAGCCCAAGAAGACAGGGATTGCAGGGTTCAGGAGCTTTCTGCCGCTCTCCCATGGGCTTGTGATACAGGGGGTATTGACTGGTGAGCAGCTCAAGGAGAAGCTCTATTCAAACCCGAAAAGTATACTGGAACTGGCAGGGGCTGATTTAGGAGGCATATGATGCACATAATAGATACAAAGCAATTCAAGGATGACAGGGAGCTCCAGAAGATTTTCCGGGAAGCGGACAGGATGGAGAGCATATGCAGGAAAGGGGAAGCTTCTGAAGACCTGAAGGGGAAAATCCTGGCTACCCTTTTCTATGAGCCCAGCACCAGGACAAGGTTCTCCTTTGAATCCGCAATGCACAAGCTCGGGGGCAGGGTGATAGGAACCGAATCAGCCGCGCATTTCTCCTCCTTTGTGAAGGGTGAGACCCTTCCGGACACCATGAGGGTTGTCAGCAGCTTTGTTGATGTCATAGTAATGAGGCACCCGGAAACAGGCTCTGCAAAGCTTGCCGCAAAATACTCCTCTGTCCCCATAATAAACGCAGGGGACGGGTCAGGACAGCACCCCACACAGAGCCTGCTTGATGCCTATACCATACAGAAGGAGCTGGGAAGGCTGGACAACCTGAATGTGGCAATGGTAGGGGACCTGCTTTACGGGAGGACAGTCCATTCCCTTGCCTACCTGCTTGCCCACAGGAAGGGAATCAAGCTGTTCTTTGTTTCCCCAAAGCAGCTGAGCATACCAGGGGATTTGAAGGAATACCTGGAGAAGGAGAAGGGGATTCCCTTTGAGGAGACAGAAAGGCTGGAGGATGTGGCAGGGGATGTGGATGTCCTGTATGTGACCAGGATTCAGAAGGAGAGGTTCAGGAGCCCGGAGGAGTATGAGAAGATGAAGGGCTGCTATGTAGTGGACAGGAAGATACTGGAACTTATGAAAAAGGATGCAAGGGTTCTACATCCTCTTCCGAGGGTGAATGAGATTTCCACTGAGGTGGATGAGGACCCCAGGGCTGCATACTTCAGGCAGGCAGAGAATGGTCTCTTTGTGAGGATGGCTCTATTGAAGATGGTGCTGAGCAGGGAAGGCCAGGTCAGCCTGGAAGAAGCCTTGTGAACTTACCCTAGCAGCAGCCGTATGATGCCGTCTTCCTTGCTCTTTCCTATTGTTGCGTCAAGGTTGTCAACCATATGGAGTATCAGGGCCTCCAGGGTCTGGGGGGGTATCAGGCCGTCTGGCTCTGAATGGCTGCTTGCAACCAGATGGATTATCTTTTCCGGGAAGCCCCTGGAATAGAGTTCCGCAGCGCCAAGGACGGTATGGTCCATTATGCTTTCATTAATGGCCCAGCCACTGCTTCCCTTCTTAAATATCCAGAGCTTTCCGATATCATGCACTAATGCCCCTGCTATAAGGGAGTCCTTATCGAGTTTCTGCCCGTTTGCCTTCTCCAGGCTCTCTGCCAGGGATATGCACATCAGGGTAACGGAATAGATATGCTCCAGAAGGCCTCCTGTCTGGGTGTGATGGAATCCAACGCTTGCGGGAGCCTCTGTAATGCCCACCTTGGGGTATTTCAGCTCCAGGCCCTTATGCGAAAGACTTGGCTTCTTCAGAATGTCCTCTACCTTTTTCCTGAGGGATTTGTCCTTTATCCTTTCTGCAAGCTCCAGAAGGTCCTTTAGCTTTGCCATGTCAATAGCATATGGAAAAGGGGTTTATAAGTGTTATGTTGAACCAGAGGTTCAACAGCTGTTGCCTTACAAGGTTGCAAGGAGGCAACATTATTAGAAATTGTCGTATTCCGTTCTGACAGACTGGGATGAGAAGTATTTCTCCCAGTTTGTTGCAGGAATCTGCTGTGTTATTTTAGAGCCTAATACCCTGTATTGTTCAGGGCTCTTGATGGAAAACTCCCTGCAACCGGAATCGCTGTCCAAAGGCACCTCCCTGACATCACATATATCTATTAAACCATCCACGGCACAGGACAACTGCTGTTCCTCTATGCCAGTATCCTCGGGCCGGGCTTCCACCTCCCTTGCTGCATCAAAGATTTTTCCCGTATCAAAGCGATATGCACAGACAGCACGCCCGGGTTTTCCGTAATTATGGGGTTTTTCATGAATTCTCTGAACCCAGCTGCCATCGGATTCCACTATACCGTGTTGATGCGTTTCATTTGCATCTACCCCAAAGGTCCCTAGCAGTATGGAATCACCATCCCTTATTCCCTCTATTAAGGGACAGAGGGCATCTGGAGGCCAAAAGAGTCTGTCCCCAAAAGTAACGATAAGGCTGTCTCCATCTTTGATTTTATCAGCCAGGCATGCAACTGCATGAGCTGTCCCTCCTGGCTCTCCCTGATTTACGTATTCCATCCTTGAGTCATTACCGAAATATGGATACAATCCCTCTTTCATTGCATCTTCTTTTTGAGCAGATACCACGCAAAAAACCTCTTCAACTCCTGACAGGAGCTGGTTCATAACAGCATAATAAGCAATTGGCATTTCTCCCACAGGCAATAATTCCTTTGGCGTATCACCATAACCCGAATGCTGGCCAAAGGTTCTGCCTGTCGTTCCTACCAGTCCCCTGCCCCCTGCAAGCACAGCACCGTATACTGACATTTCCGGCCTCCTGCTTTTGTATATTATTTCATAGCAAGCAATTTAACTTTATTGGCATAGGCCCATAATTCAGACTAAAAGCCTATCTCCACCTTTGCCTTCTTGAAAACAAGTTCGCCCTTCCTGGCCTGGGGTTTTCCGAGCTGGAGGCTCCTTGCATTGACACCCTTCAGGAGGTCCTGCTCGAATTTCTTCAGGATTTCCAGGGTCTTTTTGTCAGAGTTGAAGAATACCCTGATTTTCTGGTGGACCTTAAGGCCGGCCTTCTTCCTCAGTGTCTGGGTCTTCCTGATTAGCTCCCTTACCAGGGCCTCCTCCTCCAGGACCTTGCCCAGGGTTATCTTGCCCCCCTGGAATTCCTTGCCCTTGCCCGAGACCTTGCTGGCGAAAACCACGCCCTTCACATTGCACATGGAGCATATCACCCCTTTCAGGGGCCTGGTTTCCTTCAGGAGCTTTGCATCCCTAATCTGGACAAAGGCCTTGTCCATGGGCCACCTGAGTTTAATGCCCCTGTCCTGCCTCAGGGACTGGGATGCCTCCACAAGGAGCATGACCACATCCATGCCCTTCTCCAGGCCGGGCTTCCTCCTGGATTTCTCTGGCTCGGGCCAGGCCTCCATATGGACGGATTCCTTCTTCCCTATGTCCTGGTATATCCTCTCGGATATAAAGGGGGATATCGGGGCCAGTACCCTGACCATATTTGACATTACTGTCCGGAGTGTCCATTGGGCGGCTGTTTTATCCTTTCCCTCATATGTGGGGGAGACCCTGTCCCTTATTATCTTGACATACCATCTGGAGAACTCGTTCAGTATGAAATTCTGGAACCCCTGAACTAGTTTGAATATCTGGAACCTGCTTGCCTGCTTTGAAAGGGATTTTATTCCCTCAATTCTGCTCAGTATCCATTCGTCCTCTGGGTTTAACTTCCCGGGCTTCTGCTTGCCAGGCTTGCCGCCATAGGTCATTATGAATTCATGGGTATTCCAGAGTACATTGAACATCCTGCTTGTTTCCTTCAAATCCTCCCAGTTCAGGTAGAAGCTGTTCCAGTGAGTATTGGAAAGCAGATAGAATCTCAGGACATCCCTTCCGTATTTTTCTATCACATTATCCGGGGAGATGAAGTTCCCTTTGGATTTTGAGAGCTTTATTCCCTTCACATCCATTGCCATGCCATGGAGCAGGATGCTCTTATAGGGGGCCTTATTGAATGTCAGGACGGATGTTATAATCTGGGAATTCCACCAGCCCCTGAACTGGTCAGGCCCCTCCACCTGGAAGTCACTCGGCCACATCTTCTGGAACAGCTTTTTATCCCTTGGATAGCCCAGGCTTGCCCAGGTGCATACCCCGGCGTCAAACCATACGTCCAGGACATCGGGAATCCTGGAACAGGGCTTGCCGCACTTTGAGCACTTCAACTTGACCTGGTCTATCCCAGGCCTGTGGAAGTCTATCTCCTTCTTCAGGTCAGACTTCTTCTTCAGTTCCCCAAAGGAGCCGATAACCTCTATATTGCCGCAGGGGCATTCCCAGATTGGGAGGGGTATCCCCCAGTATCTCTGCCTTGATACAGGCCAGTCGCCCAGGTTCTCCAGCCAGTCCTTGAATCTCTCCCCTGCCCATTCAGGGACCCAGTTAACCTTCTTGTTCTCCTCCAGGAGTTTTTTCCTTATGGATGTGACCTTGAAGAACCACTGGGGAATTCCAACCTGCAGTAGCGGACTTTCACATCTCCAGCATATGGGATAGTCATGGGTGCAGGGGTGTTTATAGACCAGAAGGCCCTTTGCCTCCAAATCCCTTATTATCTCCTCGTCAATGACCCTGGCCTTGCCCCCTGCGTATTTGCCTGCCTCCCTTGTTAGAATTCCCTCAACATTTACAGGGCACAGGGCGGGCAGGCCTGTCCTGTTCCCGACCTCAAAATCCTCCTTGCCATGGCCCGGGGCAGTATGCACAAGCCCTGTCCCCTCATCCAGGTTCACATACCTGTCCGATAACACGACCCTGTATGCCCCCTTCAATTCCCGGGGCTTGAATTTCAGGCCTGATATGCAGGGCTCATACTCCAGGCCCTCCAGTTCCTTTCCAGGGAATTCCCTTGCTATTTTGTATCCTGCCTCTACTGCATCCATTAGCTCCTGGAGCTTCTCTTTTGCAATAATCCAGATTTCACCATTGCTGAGCTCGGCCTCCACATATTTGAACTTGGGATGGACCATAACCCCTGTATTTCCAGGGAGGGTCCATGCCGTTGTGGTCCAGATTAGCAGGAACTTGTTGGGGTGTTTCTTCAGCCGGAACTTGACGTAGATGGAGGTGTCCTTCTGCTTTGTGTAGTCAATCTCATTGTAGGCGACAACCGTGGCGCACCTGGGGCATACATGCACAGGGTATTTGCCCTTGAACAGGAAGCCCTTCTCAAATGCTTTCTTGAAAGTGAACCAGGCACCCTCTATGTAGCGGTTGGTAAGGGTAAGGTAGGGATTCTTCCAGTCCATCCAGACACCCAGGTTTGAGAACTGCTCGTTCATCACATCAATATGCTCTGTTGCGAATTCCCTGCACTTCTTCACGAACTTGCCTACACCAAGCTTCTCTATGTCCTTCTTGGATTTGAACCCCAGCTCCTTTTCCACTTTTGTTTCTATCGGTGTCCCATGGGTATCGTATCCAGGCTGGTCCCATACATTGCGGCCAAGCATCCTGAAAAGCCGGATATATGCGTCTTTTACTATTTTATTTAGGGCAGTGCCCATATGGATTGAGCCCGTGGCATAGGGAGGGCCGTCCATGAAGTAGAAGGGCTTGCCCCTGGAGGAGGCTTTCTTGACCTTCTGGTAAATGCCCTTCTTCTTCCAGAGCTTCAGGATTTCCTGCTCCACCTGCTTGGGATTATACAGTGTCATACCCTTTATTTAGCTTGCTGTTATTAAAAAATATCTGGTTATTCCAGGATTTTAACCTGGCCCTTATAGAATTCCACTGCATTGTCCAGCTCCAGCCTGCCCTTGGATGTTACCTTATATATCTTTCTCCTTCCCTCCTGGGTCTTGTTCACCAGGCCTGACCTTCCCAGTAGGTAGAGGACCTTGTATGCGGTCATGGTTCCCGGCCTGAACCCGAACCTCCTCTCAATCTCTGAGCGGATTAAATAGGCGTGCATGGGCTTCTCCCTGAGAATCCGGAGTATGTAGACCCAGAGGCAGTCTTTGGTGTTCAGCTTCTCAAGGCGGTCTGAGGGCTTCATGGTTAAATTTTGGCTTGGGGATATAAAAATCAGTGCCAAGAGGGGTAAACTTAATTATTTATAAACACAAAAATCATAGGTAATATATGGGTCAGATTAGGTCAGCAACCAGGCTATGGAATCGGTTTTTAAGAAGAAGAAATTATGCAGTTCGTTTAGATAAAGATTACACAAAAGGCATGGAAGTGGATACAGCTTCTGCACAAGCACCGATACCAACTGGATATAGGGGCAAAAGGCGGCCCCAAGCTGCAAGGGAATTATAATTTCAAACAGATTCTTAAGCAAGGCTTTTTAAGGGAAATGTTTATATACTTTACACGCGTAAAGTATATTATGGCAAAAGAAATCAGGGTTGCGATAGCAGGGATTGGGAACTGTGCAAGCAGTCTGGTCCAGGGTGTAGAATATTATAAGGATGTTCAGGCTAGTGATGAACCTGTTCCTGGGCTGATGCATAATGTTTTCGGGGGATATAAAATAAGCGACATTGAGTTTGTCGCTGCATTTGATGTTGACAAGAGGAAGGTCGGAAAGCCGCTTAATAAAGCAATTTTCGAAAAGCCGAACAATACAAAAGTTTTCCAGAAAGAAGTCACCAAATGGGGCAATGTGATTGTAAAAAAGGGACCTGTCCTGGACGGCGTGGCAAGGCATATGGCAGAATATCCGGAAGACCAGAGCTTTAGGGTTGATGGCAAGCAGAGGCCGTGTGATGTTACAAAGGAATTGAAGGATTCAGGGGCAGAGATACTGATGAATTATATGCCAGTAGGTTCGCAGGAGGCAACAGAGTATTATGCAAAAGCAGCTTTGGATGCTGGATGTGCTTTTATAAACTGCATGCCTGCCTTTATCGTAAGCGACCCGGAATGGGAGAAAAGGTTCAGGGAAAAGGGCTTGCCCTGTGCGGGATGCGATATTAAGGCTCAAGTTGGGGCGACAATTATTCATAGAGTCCTTGCGAAATTATTCAGTGATAGGGGGGTTAAACTTACCGGAACTTATCAGCTGAATGTTGGCGGCAACACGGATTTTCTTAATATGATTGAGAGGTCAAGATTGAAGAGCAAGAAAGTCAGTAAGACCGAGGCTGTGCAGTCCCAGTTGCCAGTGCCAATGAAGGCAGACAAGATACATATCGGCCCAAGCGATTATGTTCCCTGGCTTAAGGACCAGAAAATCTGCTTTCTCAGGATTGAAGGTGAGAAGTTTGGAAGGGTGCCAGTCAATATTGAAGTAAGGCTTAGTGTCGAGGACAGCCCGAACAGCGCAGGCTGCACAATTGATTGTATTAGGGCTATAAAGCTTGCTTTGGATAGAAAGATTTCAGGTGCGCTTACATCAATTTCAGCCTATACGATGAAACACCCAATTATACAGTATCCGGATAATGTTGCAAGGCAGATGGTTGAGGAATACATCAAGGGAGAAAGGGAGAGGTAGATGACGCTCTACAAGAAGAGGGAGAGGTTCCAGGGCTTTTCTGTGAAGATAGGGATAGCATTTGCTAAACTCAGGCTTTCCCCGAACCAGTGGACCCTGCTGAGCCTTATACCCATCCTGATTGCTCTGTATTTCCTAATAAGGGAGCAGTTCCTCTGGGCTGCCCTGTTCTTCATAATATCCAGCTTCCTGGACCTTGTGGACGGCTCGGTGGCAAGGGTGACAGGCCAGGTCACAAAGCTCGGGGCATACCTGGATACCATTGTGGACCGCTATATAGAGGGCATAATAATATTCGGCCTGCTCTTTGCAAGCCTGCCCCACTGG
>JAUXAV010000220.1 GCA_030619735.1 Candidatus Aenigmatarchaeota archaeon
GTTCCAGAAGGAGACCGGGAATCTTTACAATCTGGAAAGCACACCTGCCGAATCTACTGCCTACCGTTTTGGAAAGCTTGACAAGGAAGCTTACCCGGACATAATAACCGCTGGCAAAAAGGAGCCATACCTTACCAACTCAACCCAGCTCCCAGTGGACCATACAGACGACCCCATAGAGGCAATTGAGCACCAGAACGACATCCAACCCCTTTATACAGGGGGCACGATATTCCATACGTTCCTCGGGGAGAAACTCTCCTCAGGTGAGGCAGCCAAGAAGCTTGTTAAAAGGATTGCAGAGAACACAAAGCTCCCCTATTTCTCCCTCACTCCCACCTTTTCCATATGCCCTGAGCACGGCTACATAAGGGGCGAGCACTTCAGGTGCCCCAAGCCCAACAGGGGCAGCAAGGCCTGCGGCAAGGAAACAGAGGTCTTCTCCAGGATTGTGGGATATTACAGGCCTGTCAAGAACTGGAACCTGGGCAAGCAGGAGGAATTCAGGGACCGCCTTGAGTATACAGAGCAGAAGGCGGCTGCAGGCCGGTTCAAGGCAGAGGCCGCTTGAACAGAGCAATTTTTATAGAAGTAAATAATATTATTTAGTAAGTGAATAATATGATAGAGATAAAAGGCCTTCAGAAGACAAGCCTAATAGACTACCCAGGCAAAATCTCCGCAGTGGTTTTTCTGGGAGGCTGCAACTTCCGCTGCCCCTACTGCTTCAACCGGGACCTGGTCCTGAACCCGGAGAAGATAAAGACCATCCCCCAGAAGGAATTCTTTGATTTTCTCAAGTCCAAGAGGAAATGGCTGGACGGCGTGGTCATTGGGGGAAGCGAACCCACCATCCATAAGGACCTCCCTGACTTCATCAAAAAAATAAAGGAGATGGGCTTCCTGGTGGCCCTGGAAACCAACGGCACAAACCCCGGAATGCTCAAATACCTGATTGACAAAAAACTGGTGGACTACTTCGCCATGGACATAAAGGCCCCCCTGGAAAAGTATGATGAGGTCACAAAGGTCAAGGTGGATAAAAAGGTAATCCAGAAAAGCATAAACCTGGTAATCGAATCAGGAATAAACCATGAGATGAGGAGCACCATCCTCCCCAGACTCCATACCAAGGAGGACATTATAAATATGGCAAAGCTGGTAAAGGGCGCCAAAATCCTTTACCTCCAGAGGTTCAGGCCATTAGAACCCCTGCTGGATCTTACCTTCCACAATGAAAAGCCCTTCACCCCCCAGGAGATGGAGGAATTCAAAAAGGCCTGCTCCAAATATGTAAAGACAGAATTAAGAATGTAGTGAGAACATGAGGATAATACTTGCCTCCAAATCCCCCAGAAGGAAGATGCTCCTGGAGCAGCTCGGCCTGGACTTTGAAATAATGCCCAGCAACGCTGACGAGAATATACAGGATGGGGAATCCCCGCAGGAGCTCGTTAAGAGGCTTGCAGAACTCAAAGCAGAATCCGTTGCAAAGAACCTTGAGGGCGACAATCTGGTAATAGGCTCTGACACCCTTGTCTATCTCGAGGGCAAAATAATAGGCCAGCCCAGGGACGAAGAGGACGCCAGGAACATGCTCAGGACACTCTCGGGAAAAACCCATGAGGTCTTCACCGGCCTTTGCGTAATAAACACCCGGACCCAGGAGAAACTCTCCGAAACAGAAAGGACCCTTGTAACCTTCAGGGAGCTCTCAGAAAAGGACCTGGACAAATGCCTTGAGCACAAGATTATCCTGGGCGGCGCGGGCTCCTACACCCCTGAACTCTACTCCAGGATTTTTGAAAAACTGGAGGGCTCCTACAACAACGTAGTGGGCCTCCCAACAGAAAAGCTAATCCCCATGCTCAGG
>JAUXAV010000140.1 GCA_030619735.1 Candidatus Aenigmatarchaeota archaeon
TGGACCGCCCGCCCTGGACGCGCTGGGCCCCGTGCCTGGAACGACCGCCTGGCCAGAGATCGCCCGCTGACCCTCCTGGATGCTCCGATCGAGGGCCTGCCAGAGCACCACGGCGTGGGCCAAAATCCGTGGGCCGCGTCCTGCGGCCCTCAATCCATTGGCTTTTTCCTCGATGAATCCCCGCATGGCGAGCTGAAACAACAGCGGCACGTCACTCCACCTACCCTCGCCAAGGTCCAAAAAAACAACACGGCGGCGGCGGCGGCCCGTGGTGCGGGGTCGGGCTCGCCGCCGCCGCCTAACCCACCCACCCGCTCGCTTCGGTGGCCAGGAGCTGGGCCTGAGGATGCCGGCGGGATCCACTCCAAAACGCCGGCAGGTCGCGGCCCAGCCCCTGGCCCCCTTCGCTCGACCCAGTCGGCGGGCCGCGCAAGCGCGGCCCACATCCAAGTCTGCCTGAAAGGCAGGTCAATCGCCGCGCCGCCCGCAACAAAAGCTGCAAAAACGGCCTCCAGGGGGCCTCCAGTGATCACCTTTTGGCCGGGATCACGACGCTTTCTGCAAGCATTCCTGCAACCAATCAGGGGGCCTTGCCCCCTGACCCCTGCGCGGGGGCGTGCCCCCGCACCCCCACCGGGCGGGCTGACGGCCCGCGCTGTCCTCGTTGCCTTTCCCTCGAGGGCGCCTTCTCCTCCCACCTTGGCCCGGGCGCGAGGTCAGCCGTCAGCCCGCCCGTGTTCCTACTTGACAAGCCAAAAAGGATCGCTATACTCTGGGACAAGACCCAAACACTGCGGCCGAGCGCACATGAACAAGCTCCGTGAACTCACGACCAGCGTCGGAGATCTCTGGCGATCGTCAGCTCTCATCCAGGGCACCCTGGCCCTCATGTTCGGAGCCACCGTCTGCTACCTGTCGATCGTAGGCCGGGAGATCCCCGGCGTTCTCCTGGCCCTCATCGGCACCATCATCGGCTTCTACTTCGGAGCCAAGAAAGCCACAGAGGAGTGATCACTCAATGGCCAGACTAACAGCACCCTTGCTTTCTCTCGGTGCATCCGGATCCATCGCCAAGGCGCTCGTCTTCTCATCCTGGAAGGGGATCCCTTACGCCAGGGTCCACGTCGTGCCCTCGAACCCGCAGAGCGTCGCCCAGCAAGAGGTGCGGGGCTGCTTTTCCACGCTCACCAACCTCTGGAAGCGCATGGGCGTCCAGGCACGCCTCCCCTTCCAGAACGCGGTCCGCGGCATCGCCATGACCGATCGCAACAAGCACATCCAGGAGAACGTCGCCATCCTCATCGACGACGCCAACCTGGACCAACTGGTCATGAGCATCGCCGGCGGGAACGCCATCGTGCCCATCAACGCCACCGCCGTGGATGGCACCAACGGCCGTATCGCTTGCTTCTGCGAGGCTCCCCTCGCCCCGCCAGGCTACACCATCAGCTACATGATCGGCGTGGCCGTCCGAGACGGCATCCCAGGCGACTCCATCACCCCCACCTGCTACGAGGCCAGCGACGCCACCGCACCCTACGCCTTCGACATCTTCTGCCTCGAGGACGAAGACTTTCAGGTGGCCCTCATCGCCCGTTGGATCCGAGACGCCGACCAGATCGGCTTCGTCTCTGAGGCCGTTCGCTTCCAGGTGACAGTCACCGGCACCCCGTGAGGGCCTTCACCGCCCTTACCTAACTCAACACAGGAATCTGATGGCCAGATTGACCGCGCTCCCCTCAATCGACATCATTCACGGCTTCCGGGGGATCCTAGACTTCTATCTCTGGAAGGGCCTTGCCTGCGTCCGAAAATGGCCCTACACGCCCCCCTCCCACGTCACCGCGGGTACCATCGCAACCAGGGCCATCTTTGGACAGATCAGCCAGGGCTATTCCCTTCTTGGCGAAGGCGCCCTTCAAGCCTTCCAGGAGGATGCCGCAGACCACACCCGCACCGCCCGCGACATCTACATGACCGCAGCCTATGGCCACCTCCACGAGCGAACCGAGCCGCCCCCTCCACCGCCTCCGGAGGAAGAAATGTACGACGCCTACGTTTGCGTCAGAGACAAGAAGCCCCAGGACACCCACGGTGGAACCTTCACCTCCGGCGCCTGGCAAACCCGTGACCTCAACGACGAACAGGCCGACACCAAAGACATCTGCACCCTCGCCGCCAACCAAATCACCCTGCCCGCTGGCACCTACCGCTGCCTCGTCAGCGCCCCGGCTGTCAAGGTCAACCGCCACCAACTCCGGCTCTACAACGTCTCCGACGCCGCGATCCTCATCGTCGGCACTTCCCAATACAGCACTGACGCCACCTGGACATCCACTCCCTCTGTCGTCGCCGGCCGCTTCACCCTGACAGCAGAAAAGACCCTCGAGGTCCAACACCGCTGTGACACTACCTTCGCTGATGCCGGCTTTGGCCTCTCCTGCAACTGGACCCGTGAGATTTACACCCTCGCCGAGTTCTGGCGAGAAATCGAACCAGAATGAGGACACCACATGGAACCGCCCCCCTCCTGGTGGGTCTTGACCTATCACAACTACACTCGCTCCTGGAACGAGCTTTACACCCTGGCCGGAACCAACACCGACGCTCACATGTTCATGGCCTGGTCCACCCACAAGCCATCTCGCAAGGGCATCTACAAGGTCATCAGAGGCAAGATCGTCTTCTGCGGTTACAAGTACATCTGGGACACCCCCAACATCACCGAACAACAAGAGGCCGGCGACACCACCTGGCACTCCTGGCACCTCAAGATGCTCGAGTCCGACGACCACATCTGGTACTACCTGTTCACTCCCACCGGTCCCTATGGTCGCGAGTGCCAAGGCCCGCTCATCCACGTGCCCCCACCAGAAGCCGACCTCTGGACATCCAAGATGATCGTCGGCACCAAAGCCAAGGGCCTCTTCTACACCTGGACCTTCACTGGCCCAGGGGGAGAACCCCCAGTCTGGAGAACTTACAACGGCGGCCTCTACTCCCTCTACATCCACCAGCTCGAGCCCGACCCTATGGGAGTCGAGTACCGCCACTACTGCCTTGCCGGTCTCGACGCCGATCGCATCCTCTACAAACGCGTC
>JAUXAV010000337.1 GCA_030619735.1 Candidatus Aenigmatarchaeota archaeon
CGTCCATTGAAAAGACGCTCTCATCAAGGCTATACACTCCGATATTCACCAGGTTTGACCCGGGATTCTTCATCTTTTCCTCAATCCTGTCCAGATGCTTCCCGGAAATATTAATGACCCCGAAATCCTCCGGGTTCTCCACGCCCATCGCCATCACGCAGAGCTCATGCCCGAGGCACTTCTCAATGTCCTGCCTGCAGTGGATATCATCCCCGTTCATCACCAGGAACCTCCCCCTAAGTGAGTCCCGGGCCTGGAGAAGGGCATGCCCTGTTCCCTTCTGCTCCCCCTGCTCCGCATACCTTATCCTCAGGCCCTGGTAGTTATTGCCAAAGTAATCCCTTATCTGCTTACCCAGGTATCCTGTAACTATCACTGCCTCCTTTACCAGGCCCCTGAGCTGCTCCAGGTTGTGCTCCAGGATGGGCCTTCCCGCAAGGGGGAGCATGCATTTTGCCCTGGTAAGGGTAAGCGGGTGCATCCTGGTTCCCTTCCCTGCCGCCAGAATAACTGCTTTCATGCCAATACCTACCGTACTGTGACCGCTTTCGCAAGGTTTTTCGGGTGATCCGGATCACACCCCCTCAATAATGCCAATTGGTATGCCAGAATCTGTATGGGTATTATCTGGCATATGGGATTCGCATTCCCAACCTCAGGGACCTTTATGAAGTAATCAAACGCCTTGTTATTTTTCGGGCCCACCCCTATTATATACCCGCCCCTTGCCTTTATCTCCATGGCATTGCTTATTATCTCCTTCTCCACGTCCCCGCCTAGGAAGACTATCGCAGGGGTCCCCTCTTCTATTAGGGCTATGGTCCCGTGCTTCAGCTCACCTCCAGCAAACCCCTCTGCATGGATATAGGAGACCTCCTTTATCTTCAGTGCTGCTTCCAGAGAGGTTGGGTATTGCAGGTCCCTGCCTATCGTAAATATATGGTCCCTGCCCTTAAGCTTCTCAGCCAGCTGCCTTATATGCTCCTTTGTGTTCCTGGATGTCAGATTATAGACCAGGTTCCAGGCATAGGTAAGCTCCTGCTTCCCCTTCTCATACTCC
>JAUXAV010000234.1 GCA_030619735.1 Candidatus Aenigmatarchaeota archaeon
GAAACACGACATTGAAATGCACATGTATGAACATGCTGGTGGTGCGGGGGCACGGCTGGCGTGGTCGAGTCCCTCCCTCGGAGCACAGCAGATCATTCCGTCGGACTACCTATTTCCGAACTTAGAGGCCTATGCTCCGAACCCTCCTGATGGTAGTAATGTGGACCCGTGTGAGTTCGTTGAGTGTAGCTGGACGGCCGGATTTACTGCCCTGACGCACGATGTGTACTTAAGCACCGATTTCAACGAGGTCAGTAATGGCACTCCCGTTAGCCCTGGACAGACGGCTACAACCTATAATCCTGGCCCCCTTGCCTGGGACACCCGTTACTACTGGCGTGTCGATGAGGCCAATAGTCTTGGGCCTAAGCCGGGTCTGTGGGAAGGCGATGTCTGGACCTTTAGAACTGTCCGCGAGCCAGGGCAGGGTAGGATCCTGCGTGAGGTGTACCAGAATCTGGTGCTTACTGACAACACCATTGAGGCCCTGACGACCGACCCATGCTATCCGGGTGAGCCCAACATCACCGACTTCCTCCCCTCTTTCGAGGCTCCGGTAAACTGGGACGACCAGTATGGGACCCGGATTCATGGTTACCTTCATCCGGTAACCTCAGGCTACTATACGTTCTGGATTGCGACTGACGATCCCGGCCAGCTCTGGTTAAGCCCCGATGACGACCCGGGCGGCGCAAGGCTTATCGCCCGGGTGCCGAACAACAATTCGACCGCCTCCCGCCAGTGGGATGTATTCCCCGACCAGAATTCGCTTACCTACCACGGTCTCATTTGGCTGGAGGGCGGCGGCCACTACTACATCTGTGGGCTGCAAAAGGAAAGCGGCGGAGGCGACAACATAGCGGTGGCCTGGGAGGGTCCTGACTGCCCGACCAGAGACGTCATTGATGGCTATTACCTCTCGCCATTCCTGCCGTTATGGGCCTATGCCCCGAAGCCGCGTGACGACCCAGGCGCTCCAGGCGCCCCTACAATGCCAATCGACGATAGGACACCTGCCCTTGAGTGGAAGCCGGGACTTTATATCCAACCTACGAATGGGCACAAATTGTACTTCAGCAGCGATTTTTCCGATGTGTATGACCGCGACCCTGCTGCTTACAAAGGCGTTCTGAACGACCCGTGCTATCCTTATCCTGCAGTGAAACCACCACTTGACTTAGGCAAGACTTACTACTGGGCGGTCGATGAGTTCAATAATGTTCATCCGGACAGTCCGTGGGAAGGCCGAGTCTGGAGATTTGCGATGTCCGAGTGTCTTTCCCTGGACAATATGGAAGACTACAACGACCGTGGTGAGATACGAAGAGTGTGGACAGACGGGTCTCACTGCGTGGTTTGGGGAGCTCCGCCTGAGTATCCTCTTGTTACTGGAGGCTGCAGCGGCTCGAATTTGAACACTTCCACTGAAGTCGGAAGTCCGGTTCAGGGCGCTACAGGGCCAATTCCTCCAACTCCCTGGAATGCGCAGGCGATGGTATATCATTACGACAACGATGGTTTTACTTATACGGGTCGTCTTCCTGGTGAGGAAGAGTGGGAGTATGATGCGCCCTATTTCTCAGAGATCGAAGCGGATATTCTTGAAGATCTTGGCGTTGGCAAGAATTGGGCCGATGAGGGTGTTAAAGCCTTGGCGATGCGGTTCCAGGGTCATCCAATATCTGACGGTAGCTACGATGTC
>JAUXAV010000276.1 GCA_030619735.1 Candidatus Aenigmatarchaeota archaeon
TTGCTCTCCAAGCAGTTGGAGCTAACAGCTAGGCAACTCCTAGAAAGGGATGAGATAGCCCGTAAGATACTGCATTGCACCGATGGCTTTGTCCTCCTTGAGGAGGAGGAATACGATAAACTCGTCAATGCGGTTAATTCCATAAGGGGGCTAGGCAGACCCGATGTGCAGCTTATGCGCCGTATCCTTGAAGAAACAGAACAAATTGAAGTGGAGGAGAAAAAATGACTGTAAAATTCAAAGAGAAGGTATGTGAGTGTGGCTTAGACCTGACTACCGCAACCCCTGCCCATGTCATACCAACGGAAACTACTGAGGCTGGCGACCTTCTGGAACCTGTGGGAGAATGCCCTGCGTGTCACCGAAGCTATATTCTTGACTATGGGCCTGAGGATAAAGCCTATGGGCTACGCACCTTTGTTTTTGAAGGGCCTGATGGGAAAGATATGATAAAGGTCGGAGCCTCTGGTAAAGCTAAGGTATACCGAAGAGAGCCTGAACCTGAACCAGTAGCAGAACCGGTACCAGAACCTGAGCCAGAGCCAGCACCTGAGCCAGCACCTGAGCCAGAGCCACCACCAGAGGAATGACCTGACACAATAAAGAGGTATAGCCCTGAGCCTCAAGCGATGGGCATGATTGAGCCTGCCTTGGGCTAGAGGCAGGCTCATTGAGTAAGGAGGGACTATGGCAAACGATAATGGAGATAAAGGGCGGCTAGCAGTAGCGGTGAGTGGCGCGGCTGCCGCCACGAGTGTTGTTGCCTTAATAGCGGCTCTAACCAAAAAAGCCAAGGCAGCACCAGCGCCGGGTGAGGGCGAGCTACCGCCAATTACCCTTATCCTAGATGAGCAGACAAAACAGGCATTAGCGGCAATACTTAGCCAGCAATTAGCTGCAAACCAGACACTCAACAAAATATTGACTGTTTTGGGCGAGGTGCCGGGAAAACGCCTCCTTGAGCCATTCCAGTATAAAAGCCAAACATTACAGAAGGGTATCCCTTTTGGTGTCTATGAAAGTAAGCCAGGGAAAGGGTCACTAATTTGGGCAATCTTTGATGTCAGTGACCCTGATACTGAGGTCAGTTTCCGTATTGATGACCTTGTTTGGACATTTAAGTTTGATACCCTACTTACTCAGGGTATCCAGCAACCACTATTTCCCGGGGCGTGGTTATCTAAGGCTGATGCTATCGCTGGCCACTATTGCATAATATTTTCCGCTGGCACCATAGATGGCTTTGTCTATGAACAACGCCTGATAATAACCCTTACTTTTCAAGGGACAGGCACAGCAACTCTGCACGAAGGCAGGGGTATTAACTGGACTTATTTATAGGAGGGATTAAATGGCTGACGAAGATAAGGTTAGAGGTTTA
>JAUXAV010000145.1 GCA_030619735.1 Candidatus Aenigmatarchaeota archaeon
ATGGCCAGACTGCCCGCGCTCCCCAGCCTGGACGTCATTCACGGCTTCCGGGGAATCCTAGACTTCTATCTCTGGAAGGGCCTGCCCTGCGCCCGAAAGTGGCCTTACACGCCCCCCTCCCACGTCACCGAGGGCACTCTCACAGCCAGGGCCATCTTTGGCGCCATCAGCCAGGGCTACTCCCTTCTCGGCGACGGCGCCCTTCAAGCCTTCCGCGACGATGCCGCCGATCAGACCCGCACGGCCCGCGACATCTACATGACCGCCGTCTACGGCCACCTCCACGAGCGAACCGTCCCGGAACCCCCGCCTCCTCCGGAGGAAGAAATGTACGACGCCTATCTCTGCCTGCGAGATCTCAAGCCCCAGAACACTCACGGCGGCACCTTCAACGCCGGTGCCTGGCGGACCCGAGATCTCACCGAGGAGCAAGCCGACCCAGACGACATCTGCACCCTGGCGGCCAACCAATTCGTTCTGGCCGCCGGCACCTACCGCTGCCTCATCTCCTGCCCGTGCCTCAAGGTCGGATTGCACACTACCCGGCTCTACAACGTCACCGACGCCGTCGCCCTGGTCACCGGCACCTCAGAGCGGGCCGAAAGCGCCGACACCACCTCCTCTCGATCGTTCCTCGCAGGCCGCTTCACCGTGGCGGCCGGCCAGACCCTCGAGATCCAACACCGCGGCCAGCTCAACAGAGCCACCTACGGCTTCGGCTGGGCCGCCAACCTCCAGGACGAAATCTACACCCTCGCCGAATTCTGGCGAGAACGCGAAACCGAGTAACTCATGCCCATCGCTCGTCCCAAACACTGGTGGATCATCGTCGGCCAAGGCATAGAAGTCGGCTTCACCTGGCTCCGAATCTTCTCCTCCACCGACGTCGAAGACCACCTCTACATGGCCTGGGCCACCTGGCCCCCAACCCAGCGCGAGATCTGGCGCACCGTTCGAGGCGTCCGAATCTTCTGCGGCATCAAGTACATCTGGGACACCCCGAACATCTGCGAACAGGCCGAGGAAGGCGACACCCTCATCCACCGCTTCTACATCTCAGGCCTTCCAACCATGTCCACAATCTACTGGTATCTGAACGCCCCCGGCGGTCCCTACGGCCTCGAGATCCAGGGCCCGCTCCAACACACCGACCTCCTGCAGCTCCCAGCCTGGTCCACCCGCGCCTACTTTGCCTCAAAGCTCATGGGCATGTTCAAGACCGACGATCTCTCGGGCCCAGGCGGCCCGCAGCCCACCTGGATCCCAGACAACGACGGCCTCCCCTTCCTAGACATCAGCCAGGCCACTCCCGACCCCTGGGACCCCTACCACCGCCGCTTCGTCATCTGCCACGGCGACGTCTACCGAATGGATAACATCTTCATCGAGGAACCGGCCACCGCCACCCTGGTCCTGTCCGAGGCCGATGCCGTCGCTCTCGCCGATGCTAACCCAGGCGAAATCCGCTGGATCGCCGGAAACCCCAACTACCTGGGCCACTTCTACGTGCTCTTTCTCTGCGACCCCGGCACAGCCGGCGCCTGGTGCCACAAAACACAAGACTACGGCGAGTCCTGGACCACCACCCAGCTCTCACCCGCCCTTGCCAGCTACACCGCGGGCAACATCATGGCCGGAACCGACCAGGGAAGCAGTCCGTACCCCCCTGGCGATGCTCTCTACGCCGCCACCCTCCTTGGCGCCACCGGCAACCCCGACATCTTCCGCTCCTACGACGAGGCCGAGACCTGGACACAATGCCCCAACATCCCGGTCGGCACCGGCACCTGGCCCCCCCGCCTCCATGTCGATCCCTCCGACCAAAGCTCGCTCTACATCGGCGGCGCCACCCCCGGCGTCAAGCTCTACCGCTCCATCGACCACGGCACCTCCTGGGCACTCTGCGACGCAGGAAACGACCTTGGCATCAGCCTCCAACCTGGCGTCAACTACGGCGTCATGACCACACGCCAGTCCAACCCAAGCGAGATCCGCGTCCTCAAAAACTCGCACATCTGGAAAACCAGCGACTGGGGCCTCATCTGGAGAGACCAGGCAGCCACCCAATTCCTCGTTCGCCAGCTGCTCTACCGTGACTCTGCTCCCGATTTTCTCTACCTGGCCCGCAACACTTCAGGCTCCCTGCCCGATGGACTCTACAGAGAGCACGTTTTCTTCGTCTCCATCGATGAAGGCTCCACCATGTTTGGAAAAGCCGGAGCTCACGCCGATCAACCCGATGGCGGCGGTGACTCCATCCCCAGGCTCTGCGGCGGCGCCGCCCACGAAGGCATCTTGACCCTACCATGGCCCTGAAAGGAGCGCTCCCATGAATCTCATGCGAACCCTACGCAAGATCTGGCTCTGGCTGCCCCCTCAAACCTGGACCGAAGCCTACATAGTCATCGGCACTCTCCTGCTCATCTTCCTAGCCGCAGCCTTCATCCTCGACATGCTCAAAGGAGCGCTCCCATGAAACGCGATCGCAAACCTTACGCCAGTCTCAAAGTCTTCCAGGAACCCGGCACGACCTTGATGATCCAGGCTCCGCTCCCTCACTTTCTCCACACGCTTCCAATCCTTCTCAGCATTCCGGGCCAGGGGACCACGAGGGAGCGCGTGGCTCCCTTGGCCCCCCCGGGGGAACCTGCCAATGACCGCTAACACCGTACCCGCCATCCTGAACGCCGTTCTCGATCCACTCGTCTCCATCACCGAGCAAGTCGAGGCTGCCCTCGAGCTTGCCCGGCGAAACAGGCTCCCTCCCTCGTTCATCGAGACCATCAAGGCCTCGGCCGCCGCTCTCGACGGCATCATCGACACCCTCACCGACATCGCCGTCACCCTTGACCCGGATCTCACCAAAGACCAACACTAGGAGGACGCTCCCATGGAAAGCATCAGACACCACTTACGAATCGCCGAAGGCCTTCTCACCTGCGCTCGCGCCAA
>JAUXAV010000005.1 GCA_030619735.1 Candidatus Aenigmatarchaeota archaeon
ATAATCAGGGTCCTGGTCATGCCAGGGCATCTGGAATGCGATGCAAAGCCCATCCTGAAATGGATAAGGGATAATCTTGGGCCAGAGACCAGGGTCAATATCCTTGCCCAATATAGACCATGTTGGAAAGCGGAGAAATACAAGGAGATAAACAGGCCTTTAAGCCCGGAAGAATACGAGGAAATAATGGCCTATGCCAGAAGCCTGGACCTGAAAAACCTTTAATACCCGGGACAAATAATTAGTATGGATTTCCTCACTTATCTGGACAAACACGAGAAGGACCTGGTGAAATTCGCCCAGGCCCTGGTAAGGATAAATTCTGTTAATGGGAACGAGATAGAAGTCGCAAGGATTATCCAGAGGAAGCTCAAGAAATACGGTATTAATTCAAAACTCCTGGGTAAGGGCGAAAGAAAAAATCTTATCGCCCAGATTGGCCGAGGAAGAAAGTCCCTGATTCTTAATGGCCATATAGACACCGTCCCCTTGGGAGACCCTAAGAAATGGAGATTCCCCCCTCTTTCCGCCCGAATCCATAAGGGAAGGATGTACGGAAGGGGGGCATGCGATATGAAGGGTGGTGTGGCTTCCCTGGTCTTTGCCCTCATAGCCCTTAAAGAATGTAAAGCCAATCTTGAGGGAAGGCTGATGCTGGTCCTGACCTGGGGGGAAGAGACAGGCCTCTTTGGAATAAAGGAACTACTCAAGAAGGGTTTGAAAGGGGATGCAGCCATTATAGCCGAGCCTATGTCCTCTATAAAGAATATAGAGATAGGGGCCCGGGGCGTTTTGAGACTGGATCTGGAGACCAGGGGCAAATCCGCCCATTCCGGGAGCCTCAGCCAGAAGGGGGTAAATGCTGTGACAAAGATGGCGAAGCTGCTCCTGGAGCTGGAGAATCTGAAGCCCAGGTATAAAAAGCATAAACTCTTCCCTCCGCCCAGGATTTCCCCAGGAACCATTATAGAGGCAGGAGAGGCAATAAACATAATCCCTGATAAATGCAAAGCCCAGATGGACTGCAGGCTGAGCTATGGTCAGACAGACAGGAGCCTGCTCCAAGATATTCAAAAGGTGATAAACAGGATAAAGAGGCAGGATAAGGAATTCAGGGTGAGGGTCAGAAAATCCTGCTACATCCCACCAACCATAATAGACAAAAAGGAGGATATAGTTAAGGTTTCAAGGAAGGCTGTGAAGGAAATCCTGGGGTCCAGGTCAGAACTTGAGGTAAGCGGCGGCGTAACAGACGGCGCCCCTATGGTGGAAAAAGGTATTCCTGCAGTAGTATTCGGGCCTTCTGGAAACAATATCCATTCGGAGAACGAATATGTGGAGGTCAGGAGCCTTGCAAAAATGGCAAAGGCCTATGCCCTGGCAGCAAGGGAATTCCTCAAAGGAGAGTATAGGTATGATAGACGAGCTTAAATCCCCTTCCGCCTTCATTGGTGTTGAGGGCAGGGACATAATAAGCTTTGGCTCGGGCCAGCCGGACCTGCCCCCTCCCAAGGAGGTCTATGAGATACTGCCCTCGTACAAGGCGTTCAAGTACGGGCTCATACAGGGGCAAATTAATCTGAGGGAGGCTTTAGCCAGGGAATACCCCAGCTCCGCTGCGGAGAGCTTTGTAATCACTAACGGCGCATCAGAGGCCCTGGACCTGACCTTGAGGGTTCTGGCCGGGATAGGAGAGAAGGGCGGGAAGGTCCTGCTCCCCAGGCCCTATTATTATTCCTATCCCTTCAGCGTGAAGTTTGCAGGGATGGAGCCGGTCTATACAGACCTGGTGGAGGGCAGGATTGACTTCCAGGACTTTGATCAGAAAGTCAGGGACTGCAAGGCTGTGATAATAAACTCGCCCTCAAACCCCACCGGAAGGGTTGAATCCATGGAGACCCTGAAGAAGATAGAGAAACTAACCAATGATTTGGGTGTGTATGTGATATCGGACGAGGTCTATAAGGACCTGATTTATGTAAGGGAGAACTACCTGATAAAGGGGCCCCATGTGGTGACAATAAACTCCTTCTCCAAGACTTATGCCATGTGCGGGTTCAGGATAGGCTATCTCTGGTCCCTGGACCAGGAGCTTGTGAACAAGGTCATAGAGATGAAGACTCATACCAGCATGAACACCAATATACTGGGCCAGGAGATGGCATACCAGGCCACCAGGGCCCCGAAGAGCTTCATTGAGAAACAGCTGAAAATCTGGAAGGGGAGGAGGGATTTGATATGCGAGGGTCTGCTGAATCTGGGCCTGGACCTCTGGAAGCCTGAGGGAGCCTTCTATGTCCTGCCAAAGGTGAAGAATCCCCGAAAAACCGTTTCTGAGCTTTTCAGGAAGCACAGGGTGATAACATACCTGGGTGGCTGGTTCGGGGCCCCGGACAGGATAAGGCTCAGCTATGCCCTGGACAGGGAAAAGATAGAGGAAGGCCTGAAAAGGATTGGGGAATACCTGAAAAAATCGTAATCTATTTCTTTTCCTCAATCAGCACGGCATTAACGGTTCCTGACTGCCCCGGCCTGCTCATGACCCTGGCAAGGCCTAATTCGGTCTTTATGACAGCGCCCTTTGTTATCACGTTCCTCCTGACATAATGGGGGTTTGCAGGGTTTTCCTCCACGGACAGTATCTTGGATACCTGGATTTTCCCTGTTTTGGAATTGGCGACATTGGCCTTTTCCGTGGACATGAGCCTTGTTTTCCTGGCTCCGCCCAGGGCCCTGTCCTGCTTCTTCTTCACCTTGCCTATTCTGATTTCTAAAAATTCCGAGCCCCGGTCCATCTTTCTCTTCTTCCTGAGCCTCCTGAGCCTGCCGCTCGTGGGCTTCCTCTTTGAACGCAGATGCCACATGACCATACTAACCAACACCTTGTAATGTATAGCTGATGATATATTTATATATCTTTGCTATAATAAGAACTACTTAAATTGTTGAGGTACTGTTATGCAAAGACCATTGGACGTTCTTGGCTCCTCAGAAGGGAAACGGATAATAATAAAGCTGAAGTCCGGAGAGGAAATCACAGGAATCCTAAAAGCCTTTGACTCCCATATAAACGTATGGCTCGACGAGGCAGACAGCAAGGACAGCGAAAAGGAAGTCAAGCTCGGAAGGGTCCTGGTGAGAGGGGACAATATAATCTTTGTCTCGCCTGCCCAGTAAAGAACCATTGTCAAGGAAGTGATTGAATGTCAAAGGGAACACCCAGCTTTGGTAAGAGAGGTAAGAGGAAATCCCATATAACCTGCCGCAGGTGCGGGAAGCACTCATACTCAGTTAACAAGAAGTTCTGCACATCCTGCGGCTTCGGAAAGGGCAGCAGGCTCAAGACATTCGCCTGGCAGTGGAAGAGGGTTTTGGGCAAGAGGAATAGGAAGAAGTGATTTGAATGTTATATAATAAAAAGCCATGCGGGGAATCGTATTTAGGGTCGGTGTCCTGCCCCTGCAGCGTAAGTTACGGGCCAAAGGAATCAAGTATCTATATGGAATCATTTGGTTCCGGGTATGCTTCTGCGAATTTATCAGGCCCTCAAACCCTTCCTGATATGAGAAAATTCCAGTTATGACTTCTTCCAGCGGAAGATGGAAAGCCGCATCCTGAAGCCTGTCCTGTCCCTGGCCAGAAGGTAGGTTGCCAGCTCATAGCCAAAGAAGGGGGCGCACAGGTTCTCAATATTCCTTTTCGAGCCAAAGTCATTCACTATATTTATGACCCTGTATTTGAAGCCCTTTGAAGCAAGCCATTTGTGCAGGTCATACATGAACCTGTTCATTTTGGAGTAAAACTCCGGCTTCTGGAGCTTCTTCTTAATCCTCTGGAATTCCCCGCTGGGATGGGCCTCAAGCAGTATGATTTCTCCCCCCTTCTTTAGCACCCTCTTGGCCTCCTTCAAATCCCTCTCCCAGTTGCCTGAATGTGCAGGGAAGGACAAGCATGAGAAGACTATATCCACAGATTCCCTGGGCAGGGGTATCCTCCCGTAGCCGGATTCCAGGACCCTGATGTTCCTGATTTTCCTGGACCTTATCTTTTTCCTTAGGACCCTGAGCAGTGGCCTGGATTTATCCAGGGCATATGCCAGTCTTGCCTTTCTTGCCAGTAAGAGTGAAACATTCCCGGTCCCGCAGCCCAGGTCAAGCACTACCTTACCCTTGTCCAGATGCTTTAGAATGGCTTTGGGTATTTTATTCTCGCGGTCTTCAGAGGCTCTCAGCTTATCATATATGTCATCCCTTTCATTATAGAACTTGGAAAAGCCTTTGATTGCCTCCTTCGGCAGCGTTGGCGGCCTCACCTTCTTTGTCATGTTAAATTAATTTATATAGGTTATATAAGTATTATTACAATGGGCCCATAGCTCAGCCTGGTTAGAGCACGAGAGAATCTTTCGTGAAACTCTTAAGGACCTGAGTTCAGGCGATATCTCGGTGTCGAGGGAGGGTACCAGGGAAACCTTGTGCCCCTCGAATTCGAATCCCTCTGGGCCCATTCATGATTTTTATTCAGCCTCTGGCATCTCCTTCAGAATAAACTTAATCCTCTGGTTTCCCATCTTCAGGACGGGCTCACCATGCCCGGGCAGAATCTTCTCAATCTTCAGCTTGCTGAGCTTCTCCAGGCTTTCATTAAGGGCCTGGGGGTCTCCTCCTGGCAAATCCGTCCTGCCCACCCCGTCGGAGAAGACCGTGTCCCCGGAGAACAGGATTCTCTCCTTCCCGTCATAAAGGCATATGGAGCCGGGGCTGTGGCCCGGGGTATGTATTACCTTTAAACCATTCTCCAATATGTCCCCGTCATTCAGCTTCCTATCAACCCTCCTGGGCTTGAGCCTGCCGCCAAAGAAGCCTGCATTGCTCTTCTCCAGGTCCCCTGACTCTATTATGGGCGCATCCTTCTCATGAACCAGTATCTTGGCATTGTAGAAGTATCCGTTCCCCCCTATATGGTCGAAATGGCCATGGGTGTTTATGACCTGCTTTATCTTGTCAAGGTCCGTGTTCTGCATCTTCAGGACGCTGTGCAGCCGCATGGAATTAAAGCCCGTGCCGGAATCAATAATGCTGTTGCCTCTAAGATAAATATTGGAGTCAATATCAGAAAGCTGTATGAGAGTTATATCACCAATCTTTACCAGCCCCATTCTATCCCCCTGCTATATAATTGTCGCTAAATAATTTAAATGTATTACCCTGCCCTTTTCCACTCAGGACCCTTTTCTGTGTCCTCCAGAATTATGCCCTTCTTCCTCAATTTATTGCGGATTTCATCAGCCTTTTTCCAATTTCCCTTTTTTCTATGAATTTCTCTCATTTTAATAAGCACCTTTTCCACATCTGTTAATTTGCTTTTTTTGATTTTGAGGCCTAAGCCTAAGACCCTGTCAAATTTCAGCATGGTTTTATAGGTTTTTCCAGCATCTTCTTTTCCAATTGGAGATTTTGAAATTGCAATGTTTATATTTTTTACAAAATCAAAAACAACAGCCAGCGCCTCCGCTATATTCAGGTCATCGTCCATTGCCTTTTCAAATCCCCTTTCGGCATTTTTGATTAGCTTTTCTATCTTTGGGCTGGCTTTGAGCTTAAAGGCTTTCATAATCCTCAATTTTTGCACAAAATTATTCAGCCTCTCAATCGCTTCCCGGGCCTGGTTCAGGGCCTTTTCAGAGAAATTGAGCTGCTGCCTGTAATGTGTGGCAAGCAAAACATACCTTATGGCCTTCGGACTATAATCCTTCTTGAGCAAATCCCTCAGGGTATAGAAATTGCCCAAACTCTTGCTCATCTTCCTTCCATTCACCAGAAGGTGTTCGTTATGGAACCAGTGCTTCACAAAGGTCTTGCCAGTGGCACCCTCTGACTGGGCAATCTCGTTCTCATGATGGGGGAATATCAAATCCACCCCTCCGGAATGTATGTCAAAGGTCTCGCCCAGGTATTTCATGCTCATGGCAGAGCATTCAATATGCCAGCCAGGCCTTCCCTTTATTTTCTCCCCTCCAATCTCCGGGGTCCAGGACACCTTCTTGTCCTCTGGATTCCAGGCTTTCCATAAGGCGAAGTCCCTGGCCTCTCCCTTCTCATACTCGTCCTGGCTGACCCTGGCCCCTGCTTTCAGGCCCTTTATATTGGTATGGGAGAGCTTGCCATATCCCGGGAATTTGGAAATCTTATAATAGATGGAGCCGTCCCCTCCCCTGTAGGCAATGCCCTTCTTGAACAGCCTGTTTATCAGGCCTGTCATCTCCTTTATGTGCTGGGTCGCCCTGGGATAGATATGGGCCCTGAGTATATTCAAACAGTCAATGTCCTCAAAGAAATACCTGGTATATTTTTCCGTGAAGGCCTTCAGGCTAATGCCCCGCTCCCCTGACCTCTTTATGGTCTTGTCATCCACATCCGTTATGTTCATCACATGCTTTACCCTGAGGCCCAGGTATTCCAGATACCTCCTGAGCAGGTCCCCTGCAATGTATGCCCTGAGGTTCCCTATATGGGCGAAATGGTAAGAGGTGGGCCCGCATGCATAATAACTGACCACACCCTTCTTCATGGGCCTGAGAATCTCCTTCTTCCTGGTCAGGGTGTTGTAAAGCTTCAGAGCCATATTATTGAATTGTTTTTCTGCTTATAAAAATGGCGCCCCTGGCGGTTCACTCGTATTCAATTGTTGCAGGCGGCTTGGGTGTTATGTCAAAGAAGACATTTCCGACATCCCTGCATTCCGAGGTTATGCGCCCTGAAAGGCTTTTCAAAAAGTCCGGGGAAACATCACTGACCTTGGCTGTCCTGGCGTCAGTGCTGTCAACTGCCCTTATTACCACATCATACACCGGCTTTCCCTTGCATGTGCCACTTATGTCCAGAAGAACCCTTGCTATTCCCAGGAGGCCCCTTTCGGCAATCCCGGCAACCTCCGGCCAGAGCCCGGGCCTGATGTCAGCAGTTATGCATATTGCGTCATCATAGACCCTCTTATCCTCAGGGGTCTTGCCCGTTACCTTTGTCCCCAGTATTCTTACCCCGGCTGAAGGAATACCCAGGGCAGCCAGATGCTCCTTACAGGCCCGGACCTTTCCGGAAGATTTGGCTTCTTCCCTGCCCCTTCTGATAAAGGTCGCGGCAAAGTACTGGAAGGGCTTCTGCTCCCCGTTCGGCCCTATTACCATCTCTGCCCCCTGCTTCTCCCTGAAATATCCGGGGAATTCCGTTTCCACAATATCATTTGCCTGTTTTTCAACCTCAAGCCTCTTCAGGTCAATTGCTCCAGGGGTCCTCACGGCCAGGCCCGGACCCGGGAACGGGGGCCTCAGGTGGGGGATTCCCAGCTCCTTTGCCAGTGCCCTGACCTCTGCCTTTATCATGCCCGCAAGGGGCTCTATGACCTTCTCTGCCCCGTACTTGTCTTCAAGCCCTGGGTTGTGCTGGAGCTTTATCCCCGCATCCACCTCCTCTATATCCGGCTTTATTGTCCCGTCAAGGAACACATCGCATCCGTGCTTTTTCATCACCTCTTTCAGAAGCTCGGAGTAGGCATGCCTGAACCCTGCCCTTTTCTCATCCGAGTCCTCCACCCCGAATACATACTTGTAGAAGAAATCCCCTGCTTCCTGGAACTTAAAGCCGGGATAACCAGAAAATCCCCCGCAGACAAGGTCAGACTCCTTCCTACCGTTAAACCTTCTCATAAAGCCATGGTCAATATGGAACAGGATTACCCTCCCGGGAACCGCCCTTTTGCAGAGCTCTGCAACAACACTGGAATCCACTCCGCCGGAGAGCGCCAGGAGGCCTTTATCATCGGGGCCCATATTGGCTTTGATGTATTCCACCAGCTTCTGGACAGCATCCCCTGGATTCTCCCTTGGAGAGGGAGGGTCCATAAACCTGCAGATTTCAACCATAGAAATAATTGGGGCAGGGTTTTTTAAGCATTGCCGGATTTTTTTATTTCCAGGAATTTCCCAACCGACCTGTCAAATGTCTTCTCCGCCTCGGGCGGAAAGTAACAGGCAGGGAGCTGGTTTCTACCTAAATGATGCCTGATGCACTCGCAGCAGATGCCCTTTCTGGGGCAATCCGGATAGGTGCAGGGGCATTCCTTCAGGGTTTCTTCCTTATTGCATTCTGCCATATCGCTCACCAGTTCAGGCATATTCCTTTACCTGCAGTAAATGCTGGTAATTTTTTTTCATAAATCTCTTTATGGCTTGCTCCTCAGAACCATTGAGCTCCTGCCCAAGCTCTTTGCAATAAGACCCGCAGAGCCCGATAAGACCCAGGGCATACTTCAGCCCGCCCCTTATCTTCTTCATCCCGCAGTATACCACCTCGTGTGAATCATTAATGAATTTCTGGATGCCGGCAGCCTCTACCTCCTTGTCCATCCTTATATTCTTAAGCCTCCTGCATGTTTTAGGGTCAAGGACCCCGTAGCTCGGGACGGTATTATCTGAGTGAATCATCTTTGATTCATCGCCCATGAATACTGTTGCCCCGGGCTTGTGTTTCGCAGCCCTTATGTAGTTTCCAAACCTTTCCAGGTTCCCTGAGCTGTCCTTTATGCCCCAGAGGTTCCCGGCCCTTTCCAGGGACTTCCTGAAAACATCTGGCATGATATTCCTTTTCTCCCCCCTCGGCCCCATCTTAGCTAATTCAGGATTGTTATAGGCATAGTCAGGCAGGCCGACCTCCTCATCTACTGCTACAAATATATCGGGCAGGCCCCTGTTGGAGCGATAGAAGAAAAACGGAGCAATAACAATGGCGTCCGCACCCTGCTTTTCCGCGTATTTGGAGAGCTCTATTGTCTCTTCAAGGGTGTTTTCAGTGGAACCGAAAAGCACAGGCACCCTTCCGTTGACTGCCTCCAGACTGACATCAAGCAATTCCCTCTTCTGGTCATGGGTGAGCCATGGGAATTCCCCTGTCCTGCTGCAGACAAAGACCCCGTCCACATAGGGCCTTTCGCCTGGTTCATCCGGCCCCAGGACATGCCTTACAACCCTCTTCTGGCCCTCCCTGTCAATCTCCCCGTCCTCTGTAAAGGCGGTAATCAGAGGGGGGACCAAACCCTTAATATTCTCATGCGTGAATCCTGCCATACAGTTAATTGAGGGTAAGATTTATATCCTTTATTCCCGGACAGTTACAGAACCATGCATTCCCCGCCGCAGAATTTGGTGATGTTTTCGCATATTTCCTTGAGGGCCTTCTTTAGGAGGGAATCCGGGGTCTTCCTGTTGCCCTGCACATAGAGAAAAACATTCCTGGTGGAGGGGGTTATCCTGGTCCCCTCGCACTGCTTTATGTCCAGCCTGCAGATTATCCTCTTACCCTTGGAATCCGTGCAGGCGTATTCACCCTTCCTGATTTTTTTGGGTTCGGAACCGCCAAGCGGGGTGTATTTTTCAGAGCCGTCAGTAACCTTGAACCTTATGTTGCCTTCTATCCGGTCCAGGTCATGGGCTCCCACCGAGAGGCTCTCCCTGACAGCCACCAGATTGTAGGAGTCCACAACCGTATTGATGGTGGGGAGCTTGCCTGTGTTCTTTATTATTTTGTACATTTTTGGGATGGGATGCCCTGTTCCCTTCAGGCCCAGTTTCTTGTATATCCCCAGGTAGTCCCCTATCCTTTTCTGGTTTATCCTCATTCCCTTCAGTTGCTCCTTCTTCAGCTTCTCCAGGGAGCCCTTCTTTTTCTTGACCTTAAGGCCATAGAGCAGGGCAGCCCTGGCCTTTATGCCCAGGTCCTGGCAGCCCTTTTCAACCCCCACCTTGATTTTTTTCCTTTCCTGGGGGGCCTCTTCCAGTTCCAGCTTCCTGAACAGGGGTTCGGGCTTCCTGATTTTGTGCCCCGGCTTTACCAAAAGTTTCCTGGCTGATTCCCAGCTGCCCAGTTTGGTGTTAAGGGACTTCAGGATTTTCCTGGAGGATTCAGGGATATAGGGGGAGAGCAGGATTGCCAGAGACCTGACCAGGTTGGCGCCCAGGTAGAGGCAGTTATCAAAATCCCCTTTCCAGGGCTCCTTTGCCTGGAAATACTCGTTCCCTGCTTTTGCCAGGCCCAGGATTTCCTCCAGGGCCTTATGGAGCTGCAAATCCTCAAGAAGGGTCCCGGCCCTTTCCATTGTGGTCTCAATCTTGAGTTTGAGCTTCTTGTCCAGTTTGTCATATTTTCCTGGCTTGGGAACAGTCCCTTTATTCTTGCTGTATATGAAGCTCAGGATCCTGTGCACCAGGTTCCCCAGGGTGTCTGCCAGCTCGTCATTGTTCCTGGTGACCAGAGCATCCTCTGAGAAGTCCCCGTCCTCGCCGAAGGGGATTTCCCTGAGAAGGAAATACCTGAGGGAATCGGTTCCATACTTCCTGCACAACCCGATTGGGTCCACTATAATTCCCCTGGCCTTGCTGAGCTTCTGGCCTGAAAGATTGACAAAACCATGGACAAAGACCTTCCTGGGCAGGGGGATACCAGAGCCCATCAGTATGCTCCCCCAGATAACACTATGGTGCCAGACAATATCCTTCCCTATCAGATGGATGTCAGCAGGCCAGTATCTCCTGAACTTCCCTGAAGGCCAGCCCAGGGTTGAAATATAGTTCAGGAGGGCATCCAGCCATACATACTGGGTATGTTTCTTGTCTATTGGGACTGGTATGCCCCAGGCAATGCTGGAGCGGGAGACGCTGAGGTCCTTCAGGTCCTCCTTGAGCCGGTTCAGAATCTCAAGCCCCTTCCCTTCCGGCTCCACAAGGCCCTTCTTCAGGGCATTCTTCAGTTCTTTCTGGAATTTTCCCATCCTGAAGAAATAGCTTTCTTCCCTTATGGTTTCTGGAGGCTTTTTATGGACAGGACAGCGGTCCTCTGCCAAATCCTTCCTCAGGTAGAAGCTCTCGCAGTCCACGCAGTAGAGCCCCTCATACTCTCCCTTATAAATCAGGCCCTTCTTGTGGAGGAGCCTGAATATATCCTGCGCGACCCTTATGTGCCTCTTCTCTGTTGTCCTGATGAAATCATTATAGGAAATGTTCAGGACCCTGCAGAGCTCCTTGAAGTATACAACCATCTCGTCCACGAATTCTTTTGGGGTTTTACCTGCCTTCCCTGCAGCCCTCTGTATCTTCAGGCCGTGCTCGTCCGTCCCTGTGGAGAAATAGACGTCCTTCCCAATCAATCTCTGGAATCTGGCTATGGTATCAGCACAGATTTTCTCATACGCATGACCCAGGTGGGGTTTGCTGGAGGGATAATCAATTGCAGTGGTTATGAAGAAAGGCTTATTCCTAGAACTAGGCAAATCCCTTTTCACTTTACGAGCTTTCTTGCCATCAAAGGTTACCACCCTTTAGAATATTGGGAACTGCTATTTAAATTTCTAAACCAATTCCTCCTGATGGAAGAGCTCATTCCTGAAATCCAGAGGATTGCAAAGAGGATTTCCGAGATAGAGGACAAGAGGAAGCGGCTTGCAGAGTTCCTGAAGAGCGTGAACCCCAGGGTAAAGCTCAAGGAGAAGTCAGGGGAAGACCCCCTGGAGGATATCAAAATCCTGGCAGTGGACGGGGGGATTTCGAAGAAGCCTGTACATGGCTTTGACCTGGTTTTAGCCAGGGCAGCAGGGGTTATGTTCCATTACAAGAATGGGAAGGTGGATTCTGTAAAGCATTTCCCCTCAAGGTTTCCTGTTCCAAAACCCTTTGCCCTGGAAGCGCTGTCCGACCTGGATTATGCATATTCCACATCCATTATAAGGCAGAGCCTGGAGGTTGAAAGGGCAAGGGAGTGCCTTAAGGCAGCAGAGCCGGATATAATCCTGATGGACGGCTCCATAGTCCCCCATTACGCTGACAGGCCCTCAAAATCCTCCCAGACTTATCAGGATTATAAGAAGCTCCTGGGGGGATGGCAGGGCCTTTACACTGAATGCATGGAAAAGGGCATTCTCCTGGCAGGGGTTATAGAGGACAGCCGGGGTGTGAGCTTCTGCGAGCACGTGAAGAGCGAGATACTCTCCTGTATAAAGCATAATCTAATCCCGGAGCTTGAGAAAATCCTGGACAGGACAAGGGACACCAACCTGCTCTACTGGGTCCTGGACAGGGGGGAAAGGACCAGGGTTTCCCCTTATTCCGGAAGCCCTGGCGAGCATCTTGTGCTGAGGGAATTCCCCAGGGGCCTGGCTGAAAATATATTCTCATTCCATCTCAAGACCGCGAAATGGGACAGGCCTGTAAGGGTGGATTTCCTGGGAAAGGAGAACCTGGAGAAGATATCCTCAGTCCTGCTGGCTGTTTCAGGCCAGCACTCAGGATACGGGATTCCTGTCCCCCTGATAGAGGCGGACAACTCGGCAAAGATGTCAGAGGACGAGATGGAGAACTTCTACTCCCATATCCTGAGCCATACAGGGGAATTGTCATCAATAATGAGGCTCAGGAGGGATTCAAGGCCCTTCTAACAATGAATTTAAGCGTTTCCCCCAAAAGTAATACATGGAGAGAAAATTCCTCCTGGTACTCGCAATTTCAGCCCTTCTTTTAGCCATTGTTCCCTGGGTCTCTGCAGACACATGCGGGGTCTATATTTATGACCTTGACGCTCATGATGACGGCAGGATAACCTTCAGGATAAACAATACAGGGGACATTGATGCGGACATAACGTACAGGGTCTATGTGGGCCTGAGCGAGATAGACAGTGTGGACAACCTCACCCTGGATGCAGGGGAGGGGGCCGACAGGATGGCGGGCTACACCTTCCTTTACGGGACCTACCAGATAAGGGTGGAGGCCTTTTCGGACTGCGGCTCCTGGGATTTGAAGGAAATGGCCTATGCCTTATTGGAGCCCATGCCCAAGGTCTGCTCCGAGCCTCCGGGGATTGAGGGGGATACCAGGTGCGACAGGGATGCGGGCTTTGTCCTGGAGTGCAGGGACGGGAGCTGGATTTACTATGGGAAGGACGAGGGCTGCAGGAGCAAATGCTATCCCTACTGCGAGGGGGAGAAGATTATGCCTGAGTGCAGGGTGGATATAGAGACCCTGGACTTCCTGGACAGGATTATACAGGGAAACGCCCTGAAACTGGAGACAAGGATAAAGAACACTGGCATGGGGGATGAGATAATAAACCTGAAATTCTATGTAAAGGAAAGCCTCCAGAGGGACTACCTTCTCCCGGTCCTGGGGAAGGGGGAATCAAGGACAGAAACCCTTTATTATTATCCCAGGGCAGGGGGGAATGACTTCAGGCTTGAGGTGATTGCGAACTGCTCTGCCTCGGATTCCAAGACAGGGACATTCCTGGTCATAGAGGCTGCAGCAGAGCCTGAGCCGGAACCGGAGCCCGAACCAGGGCCGCTCGTAACCCAGGTAAAGATAGGTCCCAGGTCCCTGGACATACCCGTTTCCAAGGGGAAGACCCTGGAGCTTGATATAGAATCCAGCAGGAGCCAGGAATTCACCATTAATATCACAGGCGCTGAGGAGGGCTGGCTCCAGTATCCCAGGCAGCTGGAGGTTGAGGGTGAGAAGAAGGCATATGTCTATATAACCCCCCAGAAGCTGGGGACATACAACCTGACGGTTACGGTCCGGGGCGAGGAGGAGAGCTTCCAGGAGGACGTGAGCCTCTATGTGGTGCCTAGGGAAGGGGAGAAGGAAGAGGAGCCCCAGGACTGGCTTTCAGGGATTTCCCGGTTCCTGGCCGGGAACCGGCTCATAATATTTGCGATAACAGCCATAGTGATAATAGTCCTGGTGGTGGCCCTGGGGGCAAGATACTGGGCGGGAAGGGGGAGGATTTAACTACTATCCGAGAAGACAAGAAAACGAAACGCTTAAATACTTTTTTCTGCATAGGTTTTTAAGATTTTCTACTAATTAACTATATGCTTAAAAACTTTTGGGTTGGGGTACTCCTACTGCTGGGGCTGGCTTTATTCAGCCTGCCTGTTTATGCTTACCCGGATTTCTCCATTTCCATTTCACCTGATTCTGTTTCAATGTGCCCCACTTCAACAGTGGGCCATGAGAGGGGCATGGAGCTCATAATCAGGAACGAGGGTGAAATTGCAGATACCTATGACCTCAGTCTTGAATGGCCTGGCCCTGAGTGGTCCGGATTCATATTGCCGGAGATAACCCTTGGCCCTGGTGAGGAATCCCTAATAGAAGCTGTCTGGATAACACCCGGCACTGATGTGAAGCCCGGCACCTACACTGTTACAATAAGGGCAGAGTCCAAGAGCGGTGGTGAGAGGGAGAGGGAACTGGAGATAAAAATCCTGAGCTGCCATCAGGTTGACCTGGAGCTTCAGAAATCAGGGGAGACCTGCAGGGGAATCCCGCTTGAACTGGAAATGAAAATCACGAACTACGGGAAGCATGAGGAGAGGTTCTATCCGGGGGCCAGTGTAAACTGGGCAAAGTTCTCCAGTGACATTGTTTCTGTGGAATCCGATGAAACCGTGCCCTTGGTCATGACCCTGGAGCCTCCCATGGAAAAGATAGGGATAGAGACCATAACGGTTTCCCTGAAATCCCTGGACTCCTATGCAGAGGATTCGGAGGGATTCAACCTGGATATAGAGGACTGCTATTCATTTGATGCCAGCCTTGAGCCTGCCAGACAGTCTGTTTGCAAAGGCAGGCCCACGAACTACCTCCTCAGGATAAGCAATACAGGTTCGGAAGAGGATTCCTATTCCATCTATGCCCCTGAGTGGATTACAGCAGAGTCGGATACGGTTGTGCTGGCCTCCAGGGAAAGCAGGGACCTTATCCTGGAAGCAAATGCCATTGTAACAGGGGAATCCACCTTCAATATCACGGTGATATCAGCCGAGCATACTGTTTACCCGGAACTCAGGAAGATAATAGGAGGGGTGGCTGATGCAAGGGAATGCAGGGGCGTTGCTGTTTTTATTTCGCCCCCAAGTTCAGAGATATGCAGCAGGGAGGGAACAGAATACCAGGTAACAATTAAGAATATAGGAACGGTAAGTGATATATTCATTCTGGAAAACAGCATTGGAGAGCTGGAGCAGGACAAGATTGCCCTGGAAGCCGGGGAATCAGGGGACATAAAGCTTACCATAGAGCCCGGGAGTGTTTCTCCGGAAAACAGGACTGTTAAGGTCGGGGCATCCTCAGAAGGGGTCCATGACGAGGATGAGGCAGAGCTTATAGTGGAGAACTGCTACTCCGCAGGCATCACCATGGAGCCTGAGCCTGTTTCTGTATGCCCATGCTTTTCTGCTGAATTTAAGGCAGAACTGGAGAACCTGGGCAGGCTTCCTGACAATTACACCTTCTCCTTTACCAGCCCCGGCAATATGAGCGGGGCAGACTTTGAAGAAAGCCTGGAGCTCCTGCCAGGGGAGTCAGAAACCTTTGGGCTGGAGATTCCCATACCCTGTGATGCGGAGGCAGGAACCTACGGGATAAAGGCAAAGGCAGAGTCTGAAAACACCGAGACTGTTCAGGAGGCAGCGCTCCTGGTGAAGGCAATTAAGGAATGCTATTCCCTGGAACTCTCTGCAGAAGAGGAGTCCCTTAAAACCGTTACAGGAAGGGCCGTGGTTTTCGCAGTAGAGGCGGAAAACACAGGGAAGGTTAAGGATACATACAGGCTCATTCTTGTTGGGCCTGAGTGGCTATACCTGAGCAGGGGGGAAATTACCCTGGAGCCGGAAGAATCGCAGACAGTATACCTTTATGCATCACCAACATATGGCTCGGAACTGAAGGAATACAGCCTGGAGCTTACTGCTGTTGCAGGGCATTCAACTGCAGAGCTTGCGCTTACCCTGGAGGTTGTCCAGAACATAACAGGGGCGGAAGAGCCCGCCAAGCCCTCGGAGAATGTAACGTCAGCCGAGAACATGACGAATGCAACGGGTAATGTGAGCATGAATGTTTCATTCCCTGGCACAGGCCAGTTCATAGGCGAGGGTGTGGCACTGTCCTGGAAGATAATAGCAGTCAGCCTCATTGCCCTGGCAATAGTGGTCATCCTGATAACCAGGTTCGTGATACTGATAAGGTGAAGGTTTTTTCGGTTCTATAAATCCCAGAGCAGCCTGAAAGCCCCGTATATGCTCAGGAGGGGGAGGCTGGTCTTTGCTGCAAGGGTCCAGAAATTTGATTTTGAATTGATGAAGGTGTTCAGAAGCTTGCCGGATACCCAGAGCCTGGGGCTGGAATAGTTTTCCTTCATATAATTCAGAATATACTGGTAGGACTTTGCGAACCTCTGCCTGTTCCATTCAACAATATACCTGACAGGGATGTAGTTCTTGACGATTTCCGCCCTGCCCCTGCTTATTTCCTTTAGTACTGAATCTAGGTCCCGGGCGTCTATAAGGTTTGGGGCCGTTCCGAGCATCTCCAGGGTGTGGGCGTCAGAACCGCAGACCATGGGCTTTCCCAGCCTTCTTGCCTTCATCTCAGCGAACCGGTTCACGAGCCTGTCAGTGCAGAGGGCATTGAAGGTCTCCACAGCATCCAGGTGTTTTATGGAATTTCTTATGCCATGGCCCCTGAGGTCAAAGGGGTGCGGGGCAATGGCAAGGCCGCCCTGCTCCCTTATCCTGTCCAGGGCCTCCTCCAGGGGCAGGTCATCCTTAATGCGCTCGGAGATGCCAAGGCCTATGACCTGTCCTTCCCGGGTCTCCAGCTCCAGCCCTGGTATGAAAAGTATCCCCTGCTTCCTGGCCTCCTTCCTGGCTGAATCCCATGCCCCTGTGCTTGAATGGTCTGTTATGGCAACCCCTGAGAACCCCAGCTCCCTTGCCTTCCTGACAATCTCTACAGGCGAGGGAATGCCCTCAGAGGGTATGGTCAGGCCTTTGGAGTAATGTGAATGGCAGTGGAGTTCAAACTTTCTGAACATGTTTTAATATTCGGGGAAGGATATAAATGCAGCAGGCCGGAATTCCTGCCTTTTGGAATTATCATTCATAAGCCTTATAAATAAATAGCATTAATTTTATACCATGCTTGGGGGTAAGTATAAAGATATTTAAATAGAGATTTCAAATGATATAATTCGGCTTCAAAAGGAGATTTGCTATGAAAATCCCTCACCATGTTTCCATAATCCCTGACGGGAACAGGCGCTGCGCAAGAAGGCTTATGAAAAGGCCCTGGAAGGGGCATGAATGGGGGGTTGAGAAGATAGAGAAGGTCCTGGACTGGTGCGAGGAGCTTGGGATTAAAGCCCTTACCCTTTATGCGCTTTCCCTTGAGAACCTGGATAGAAGGCCCAAAAGAGAATTGAATTTCCTTTTCAGGCTTGCCAGGAACTGGATAAAGGAGCAGGTCTTTGACAGGAAGAGCAAAATCCATAGGAACAGGATAAGGGTCACATTCTTCGGCAGGATTGACAAGCTTCCTGAGGATTTGCAGAGGGATATAAAGAAGGCCATGGATATGACAAGGGATTATCCCGGGTTCCATCTGAATATCGCAATGGCATACGGAGGGAGGCAGGAAATCCTGGGGGCCTGCAAAAAAATAGCAAAAGAAGTGGACGCAGGGAAGCTCATGCCCCGGGAGGTGGATGAGATGGTCCTGAGGCACAACCTCCAGACCAACGGGGACCCTGACCCTGATATAATAATAAGGACAGGGAAGGAGAGGAGGATATCCAATTTCCTCCTGTTCCAGTCAGCTTATTCAGAACTTGCCTTCCTGGACTGCTTCTGGCCTGATTTCACCAAGAAGGATTTCCTGAAGGTGATTGAGGACTTCTCTGGAAGGGAGCGAAGGTTCGGGAAATAGGTTTAAAAAATTTTGCTCCCAGTATTCTTATGAGAAGAAACATATTGCATAAAATGGAAGGCATGCTGTTCAGGTTCTACCATCGCTTTAATTTTCTTACAGTTGAAGACATTGACGGCTATCTGGATGAGCTTGAAAGGAAGATAAGGGTATCTGGCTATGAGCCGGAAATCGTGGTTGCGGTAATGCGTGATGGGCTTTATCCTGCCAGGAAGATTGCAGAGAGGCTCAAGGCTGACATGGCCATCATGAGGGTAAATCATTATGCAATACCCTTTGGCAGATTTGAAATAGATGACATTGTCGGGCTATACAGGCTTGCCAGAAAGCTGGGATACAAGCCCAGGATAGAGGTTACGCAGGATTTGGATAAGGATGTCAGCAACAAACGGGTTTTGATAGTAGATGATGACTCATACTCCGAGGCCACACTAAATGTTGCCGCCAATCATATTAAGTCTAAGGAGCCTGAAACAGTCAGGACAGCTGTCCTGCTTACGCATGATGAAAACTCAGCAGTTGACTATGCCGGGTGTACCCTGCCCAAAGGGGTTCTGCATGAGATGAAATACAGGATGCCCTGGGCTAAGTTCTCGCCCAATTTTATGGATGTCAATGGAAGCCAGTAATTATTTGATTCTCTCCAGTTCCTTCAGAATAAGCTCGTGCGGGTTCTCGAAGTCCTTTGCGGCTTCCCTCATCCTGGCCTTCCATTCCCTGCCGTTTTTGAGGAGTTCCAGGGCCAGGGATATGGCTTCCTTCTCGTCCAGGGTGTGTTTCATAACTTTTTTCTCTATAAGGAGCCTGTCTACTGCAAGCAGCTTCTCAGGGTAAAGGGATATTGCGGGGCAGCCGCCAATGCAGGCCTCCCTGTTCATGCTGCCGCCTGCGCCAATCATGACGTCTGCAAACGTGTAGAGGCTGAGTGCGTCTATTGGTTTTTCAGGGACTGTTACGCCTTCCAGCTTCCTGAAGGCATTCCTGTCCTTTTCATTCCTGGGGATGAACACTATCTGCGATTCAGGGCTTTCCCTCCTGAGGCCCTGCAGGACCTTATAGAGCTTTGATTCGTGCCTGCAGTATGAGGCAAAGAAGGGCTCGGGCCTTGCAACTATTACAGGCCTTTCCCTGGAGATGCCCAGTCCCTTCAGCACGGCTTCAGAGGACTTGAAGCCTGAGTAATGGGCAAGCTCGCATATACCATAGAACTGCTTCACCTCCCTTGCACCCAGCCTTTCCAGGATTCCCTTTTCTATTGCATTCGGGGCTATGATAAGGTTGGAAAAGGGGATAATGAGCCTGTTCTGGGATTCTGCATTCTCATTGTCAATAACGGATATGCTGGGAATCCCCAGGCCGAAGCAGACCCTGCTCCCCTCCACGGAATACTTGAAGAGTCCCAGGTTGGGTTTTTCCTTTGAGATGAATCCGGTAAGCTCCCTTATCCTCTCCGCGTTCTTCAGGAGCTTCTTCTCCAGCTCCCTGCCCCCATGGGAGCCTATGCACTCATAGTCTATCTTAAAGTCTTCCAGGAGCTGGCATATGGGGCCGAAGTCCCTGGCTGTTACAGTAACCTTATGACCTTTGTCCTCAAGCCTGGGTATTAGCGCCCTGAAAAAATGAACATGCGGCGCATTTGATATATCTATCCAGATTTTCATAATCCAACCCCCCCTAAGCTGTGCCGAGTATAACGAGAAAAAGGGTAAGGCCTCCCACAGCTATCTCAAGCTTCCAGACCAGGCTGACCAGCTTCTTCTCTGTGAGGCTCTTGAACCTGAGGATGAACCTTGGAAGGGAAAGGTAGTCCCCGCCAGAGACCAGGGTCCCGTCCCCGTTCACCATTGTGGGGATTTTCTCAGACCTGCTGAAATAGCCTGCTGACCAGCCCTTCAGGACCACATCCAGGATGTAAATGGAAAGCAGGGGAATCAGGACCACAAAAAGGTTGTAATACAGGGCAAGGGAGGAGAAGAATCCCCCTATAAGCAGGGTCCCCACATTGCCCGGGAATATCTTTGCAGGGTATTTGTTATGTGCAAGGAATGCTATCAGGATGAAGAAGACACCGAAGGAGAGGTAAAAGGCCTCGGTTTTGCCGAGGAGCAGGCAGCTCAGGGCAAAGAAGAATGAAACAATGCTTGAGCAGCCGATTTCAAGCCCGTTGAAGCCGGCAAAAAGGTTGAATATGTTGGACACTGCAATCAGAAGTATGAGCAGGGGTATCCAGACCAGCCCCGGGAAGCCGGACAGGACCAGGGCCCCTATTGCTATTGCTGTGGAGACCAGGAGCTTCTGGTATTTGCCTGACTGTTTCATGTCGTCCCAGAGGCCATATAAGCCAAAGGCAAGGGAGACCGCAAGCGCATACAGGGCAAGGACATCCCTGGTCAGGAAATAAACAATGGATATAAAGACCGCGAAGCTCAGCATAAGGATTATGCCGCCCCTCTCAGCAATCCTGGGTTTGCTGTGCTTATGGAGGTCCTTTCCCACAATGCCGTTCCTTTTCAGCCTCCTGGCGAATCCGGGAAGCAGGAGATATGTGAATATGGATATGAAGACTGCTGCCAGGGTCACCCATATAAAGGTGTCAATTTGCACCATCATGCATTAATTTAGCCTGAAACACCTATAAACCTTACGATTGAAACGATTTCAGAGCGTTTCAGGAAACGATTAAACAGGGTTTTTAATCGTTTAAAAAGCCTTAAAAATCTCTTTTAACATTCCAAAAGCCCTAAATAACCCTGGATTTCAGTTTAAGGACGTATGTTTTCTTCTTTTTCTCCCTCTTTATTATGCCCCTGTCCCCCAGCACCTTTACCAGCCTGCATACCTTGGGCCTTGAAAATCCTGTAACTTCGGGCAGCTTGTTCTGCATGATTGCCCCGTAGTTGTTTTTTATTGCCTTTATTATCTCCTGCTCGTCAGGGACTAAAACCATGGACGGGATTGAAACCCTCTCCCTGAAAATCCTCCTTATATAGACCAGGGATATCAGGATTATCAAGGCCAATATTATAAGCAGGGAATAAAGTATAATGGAATCCAGATCCAGGGGAGGGGTCCCCTCTTCAAGGTCTTTGGAGTTGACGTCGATTGTTTTCGTGGTTATGCCCATTTGATTGAGCGCCCTGGAAACATCACCGTTCCCCACCAGGAATGCCTGCTTGACCTCAAGCTTCTCCAGGGCATCTTTGGTTTCAGGGGTTATGCTGGCGTTCAGGCTGAACAGGATGGGGATATTGTTTTTGAGTGCAACCCTCTGGGCCACAAGGAAGTCCTGGTATCCCTCCCCGTTGACTATTACAGAGGATTCCGCTTTGCCCCATAAATCAATTGCCACCCTGGCAGCTGTGCCGTAACGGTTCCAGTCCCAGAGCCTGCTGGCTGAAAACCCCATACCCCTTAGCCTGTCTTCCACACCCAGGCTTATGGCCTCCTTTCCGCCTATTATGAGCAGGCCTTTATACCCGCTCTGGGCATACCCTGCCAGTTCCTTTTCAATATCCCCTGGTATGCTGTCGGGGTTCACCAGGACAATTGGTATTCCTGCTGAATGCGCGTATATTGAGGCAATAACATAATCAGTGGGTATGTCACCCCTTACTATTATCACATCATAGGAGGCTGCTGAAACAATCGGAACAATTAAGACTAGAAAAATTATGGGAAGTGAAACAATCACAATTTTTCTCATTTCAACAGTTTTCCATCCGTTTACTTGGATGGTTGTGCTTTTGCTTTCCATACCAAACCCCCCAGCAGGGAAAGTGAAACAATGCCTGAAACAATCAGCGCCTCAATCGCTCCCATGTATTTCAGGCCGGGCACTAAGTAAAAGTTTAACAACAGGCTTAAAAAGGCAAAGACCAGGGCGGAATATACTGCATATCTCTGCAGGCCTATCCCATTCACAAAGAATGTCAGGACTATAAAAAACCCTATAAGGATATATGCAATTATCATGGGGGCCAGGAAGCCCAGGACCGGAAGATACTGAGGGTTTATAAGGGTTATCAGGGGATTTGCAACCAGGAGTATTATGACAGTGTAAAGGACATAAAGTGCTAGTGTGCCCTTCAAACTCTTCCTAAGACCCCCCTTCTCCCCTCCCCTTTTGGCAGCAGCCGGCAGCAGGGCATTGCCATAGGAATTGGCTATTATCAGGTAGCCCAGGCACAGGGAGACCGCTATGTCATACAATCCTGCCTCTGCTGTCCCATGGAAGCCTGCAAGGAAAAGCCTGTCCAAACCAAGGGAAAAGAATCTCAGGAACTCCGCCACAAATATCGGAAGGGAGTAAATAAGGAGGATTCTGAACTCCCTGCCCAGACATACTCCCCTGCCTGTCCCTGTTTTTAAGAGCAGGAATATGTCCAGGATAAGGAAGCTCAGGAGGAATGCAAGGTACGGGGCATACTGGTATGTCATATAGAAAAGGAATACCAGGAGGGCTATCCTGACCACCATCAGGGAGAAATCCCCCAGGACTGAGGAGGTCATCCTGTACTGCCCCCGGAAGTAGAATATCACCAGGTTATAAACAGCCGCAAACGGGAGGGAAACTGCCAGGATATAGACTATGAAGGGTGAGGAAATGTTAAGAATCCCTGAAATCCCGGGAGAAATGAGAATCAGTATAAGCATAACAAGGATGGAAATGCCGAAGCATCCTGCCAGGGAAGCCCGGAAATACCTGCCTGCCTTTCCCGGATTCCTGGAGATGAACCTCATTAATCCCAGGGTTATGCCCAGGGTGGCGAGCAGGACGAGCCAGTTGTAGAGAACCAGGAATATCGCAACATTGCCATATGCTTCAGGCGTCATCTGGTTCATGCAGATGAACTTGAAAACCACTCCCCCGAACCTGGCGATTACAAACCCCAGGAGAAGGACAAGCCCTGCCCTGTGAAGGTCGTGCAGTCTCATGTAATATTGCCTCCCTGCCTTTATAGCAGGCAATAACTGTTGAACCTATGGTTCAACACAATATTTTTGCTTTCAGGGCTTTTAAGAATTAGCCGGAAAAGGTTTTTAGTAAGCCTTTGCATATTTAATATATGGGCATTGGATTCTTCTATAATGAACTGGACTGGATTAATAGAAGCATCATTAAGCATCTCAGGGAGCACGGGATAAAGGTGGTGCCCATTGACATTAATAAATTCATGCTGGATATCCATAATAAAGACAGATTCAGGCATAAACTCTATGTAAACCGGGTTTATCCGAGTAGCAATATCTATTCCTATAACAATCTGAGGTTTATGCTGGAGACTGTAAGGCATATAGAGAATCTTGGAATCCCTGTTATCAACTGCTTTGATTCAACCTATGCAGACTACAGTAA
>JAUXAV010000182.1 GCA_030619735.1 Candidatus Aenigmatarchaeota archaeon
CCTTTCTTTTCAGCTCACTTCAAAGGAGGAAGACATGGGGTTAAAGATAGAATTAGACCTGGGGGACGAGCTTTCCGAGAGGCTGAAAAGGGTGGCTGATAAAGTGGCCTTATCTCCCCCTGAAACGGCTAAAATGTTGTTAGCTCACCAACTGGCTACCGAGAGAAGGATTGATTGGCCAGCACTTATAAATAGAGGGCGGGAATTTATAGCCCGTATAATACAGGAAGCCAGAAAGACTTAAGGAGGTATATCATGCGAGGGCAAGTAGTAATGTTAGGGGACAGGCTGGAGTCTGGGCTGGCCGAGTACGCTGTCATCGTCGAGGCGCCGCAAGTCGCTGGCGTGATCGGGCTGGGACCAATCACCGGGCGCATTACCCGTGCTTGGGTGGAGTATGGAGGCCAAGAGGTTACCGAAGTTCCTGAAGGTGAAAGTTTTGTGGTCAAGGTTAGTTATGAGGCCCAAAATCTAGGCTTTAGGGCCACCCCACTCGACCCTGCGTGGAGCACATCCGTCACTGCTATCAGCACCGACGGAGAGGTAGGAAGCTATAACAGCAATATGCACGTGTCCGCAAGTGTATCTCAGGTAAAAGCTATTGGCCTAGGTCCAATGCCAGCCCATGACATCACCCTGCGGGTTAAGCTCTGGGGCAATCAGGCTGTTTGGACAATGCCGGGTATTCCTGACACTGCACCGGAAAATCAGTGGTGATAAGCTAGGAGGTTTCAATGGTTATGGAAAGCCTCGTGCTGGACGAGCCAGCTCCTGGCATCGAGCTGGCTGTTGGACTGAGAACCTATCTTGAGATAGTGAAGGTTGAAGCGCCTTCAGAAGCAAGCTACGGCGACACTGTTTCCATCAATATCTATGTCAGGAATAAATGGACAGATAGGATATTTGCCATAGTTACTGGCAGCTGTGATGGGCTTGAGTTGTCTAGTAGCTCTCATTGGATTTGGCCAGATGCACAACGCGTATTCGGCTTATCATTCACCATGCCCAACAAGAGTGTAGACCTCTGGATTTGGGCGTGGTACTGGAACTGGACAGCTGGTGAATGGTCAACAAGCCCGGATGACGAGTATGGACCGGTAAAGATTACCCTGCCACTAGTGGTCGGCTGGCAGCCGCTTGACTCCAAAACCCTGACGGTAAGGACTACCCTGCCACCAGTGGTTGGCTGGTCACTGCTTGCCACGAAAACACTTACAGTAAAGGTCTCTGCAGTGTCACCGCCGGTTGGCTGGTCACTCCTTGACTCAAAGACACTAACGGTAAACTCTGTTGCACCGCCGCCGGTCGGCTGGGCGCTGCTTGATTCAAAAACATTAACGGTAAAGCCTACTGCGCTCAAGGGCACTATAGTCAAGAAAGAGCTAGAGTATGACGGAAAGCAGACTCCTATCCCTGTAGCCAATGTTCCAGTAACGTTACACGGCCTAGTTCATATCTGGGGCCGCAATGACATGGCTACCAATCAGAAATTAGGGCTATCCTGGCTAATTAAGGACCCTGACGGTAATACGGTAGAAGAAGGCACTGACTGGGAAACTGCGCCTCCTGGATATACTGGGCCCGGAGGCCAGCACCACTTCATTATCCCCCCAGGCGCTCTGAAGTACGTTGAATTTGAAAAATTGGGTACCTACACCATGAGCATACAGCTGCTAATGAACCCTGATGACCCCGCCACTGTTGCTACCTATGATGGAAACCTGTGCACGACTACCATGGAAGTCCCAGAGGAGTATGAGCTTATTCAGCACACTTTCTATCCCCATGCTTATATCTATGAAGGTGAGGCCGAAATCGGGATAGCTACCTTTAGCCTTCCTGTGGGGCCACCACCAATAGTAGACTGGCTCGGGGCTAAGATAATTAATTCCTGTGCTGATGAGGTAGAGAAAGAAGGTAGCAGGATGCTTGAGTTGAAGGTCTATAGGTGGACTACTGTCCCTTGGGTAAACTACAGGCTGGAGGTTACTGCCGCGGTAACCCCTCAAGAGGGAATAGGAATAGCTATCTGGCCTGTCCTGTTGGCCCTTCCTTGGGCAAAAATTATAACAGCCGCGATCATAGCCGGTATTATTTTTGCAGTGTATAAGTTGGTTATCCAACCGACGCTGAGAATATTCTTCGAGCGCAAACCGGGGCTGTCACCAGAAGTGAAAAAGAAAATGACGAGGGAAACCCTCATTGTCTTCATAATTGACCTGGAGCCAGCATTTTCTCGTGAAGAACTGGAAAAAAAGACGGATGCCGAACTTCGAGAGACAGCGGATATACTTGTACCGCCCGAACCATGGAAATGGTGG
>JAUXAV010000347.1 GCA_030619735.1 Candidatus Aenigmatarchaeota archaeon
AGTTTGTGAGGGTGGTGACACCCAGGGTGAAGAAAGCCCTGAAAGCCATTGGCCTGATAGGTAATCAGGCAGCAGGCGGGTACAGCTACACCCAGGACGATGTTGCTGCTATTATGACTGCCTTACGTCTTGCAGTTGACACAGTTGAGAAGCAGTATATGAGCAGTGGTAAGCAGCAGGTTGACTTTGAGCTTGACTAACAACGGAGTATTGCGGGTATTTGTCAGTAATGTCATTGAGAGGACGGTGAAATCTATGCAGGTGACACAAAGAGGCAACAGTGAGTATTTTGTTATGCTTAACCAATACGAACAGGTGATAGTGGCTGAATGGGCAGACCGTTCCCATATATCAGAGGAAATGTTTGTTGAGGAAATGCTGACGCAGGCAATAGACAACCACAGGTTAAAAGAGATACCAAAAAGGGAGTGAACACTATGTCAAAATGGAAAGAGTCAATGAAAGAGTGGGGTGGTGGTGATTTGACGTTCTTATCGTCTGACGGAGAGGTGATTATGTTCGTAGTTTGTGATGACCCTATACTGTTAGAGGGCAAGTTTAAGGGCAACGTGCAAGAGCGTATTGGTTGTCCTGTCGTCACAGACGAGGGGTTTGTCCTGTTCATAACAGGTAAACGGGTCGCCCGTAAGTTGTCCAAGTTTGAGGACAGGTTCAGTGACACGGCATTTATGATTGTACGTCACGGTGAGTCAGGTGACATCAATGCCAAGTATGACGTCAGTGTTCTGGACGATAAGCCGAAAACAGCACAGTTGTTTGACATCAAGAAGAAAGAATATAAACCTGCCTTACTTAAGCAAGCAATAGAGGACGCAAAAGAGGTTATGAAAGGCTAAACATTACGGCAATGCCGAGTATGGGTAAGGGTGGTCACTGGATTGACGCCCTTACCTTTTATACAATGGAGTGTATATTATGGCAAGCAACACAAGGGGCAAGTTAAAAGAGCATTTCGAGGGCATACACCGAAACTTTGACTGGATAACATATCACTGT